>JAGMDK010000546.1 GCA_023128695.1 Phycisphaerae bacterium | reverse complement strand
GGCCACGATTTTTAGTCACACCCGTGTTATTCTAACAAGACGCGTTTGGTCATCCGTCGCAGGGCCGCAATGTGACATATCACCAGGTACGCCACCAGCATTGCCAAATGCAATAGTGTCATGCCCGTGAACTCGGATTTGAACAGGGCCCGGGAAAGCTCGATCGGGTGGGTCAGCGGCACGAGAAACGAGACCAGGTCCAAAACCCAGTGGTGCCCGCGGATCGGAAAAAAAGTGCCGGAGAAGAAGAACAACGGCGTAATGACCCCGCTGGTGAAAAACGAGTAATTCGTGATCGTCTTGACGTAACTCGTGACGATCAGACCGATGGCCGCGAACAGATACGCCGTCAGGAAGCCGATCACCGGCACCAGCAGGCACCACCACGTCGGCCGGGCCCCGAACAGAATTGTGATCAGCAGGACAACCGCCGAGAACACCGCCCCCTTGCTGGCCGAAAAGATCATCTCGCCGATGAACATTTCGTGAATCCGCAGGTGCGTCCCGAGCATGGCGTCATAGGTCTTCTGATAGACCAGCCGAACGAACGTCCCGAAGGTCGTCTCGAAGACCGCCGTGAACATCGCCGAGGCGACCAGCAGACCGCTGGCGACGTAGGTTTTGTAGGGCAGCCCATCGAAGGTCTCGGCCGCCAGATAGTGACCTAATCCGATCCCAATCGCCGTGAAGAAGAACAGCGGCTCCAGCACCGGCGGGGTGGCGTTGGCATACAGCGACTT
This sequence comes from Phycisphaerae bacterium, assembly GCA_023128695.1. GTDB lineage: Bacteria > Planctomycetota > Phycisphaerae > UBA1845 > Fen-1342 > JAGMDK01. The sequence goes on along the minus strand of JAGMDK010000546.1, from coordinate 4,830 downwards.
GCAGTACACCCGCACGTGGCGATACCAGACGCCGTACAGGCTCCAGAAGAGGCCGGTACGCAACGGCACCGGACGCCACAGGTCGGACAGGTCGGGGGTGGCGTCTGTACTCATTCGTTCAACCCCCGCCCGGTGAATTTCAAGAAGACGTCCTCCAGATTGGCGTGCCGCAGGACGGCGTACTTGGTCGGCAGGTGCTCGTATAGCTCCCGCAACGGCTGTTCCGCGTCGGAATAGAAGTAATCCGCGTCGCTCGCTCGCTCGTGACGAATGTCGCCGTCGATCGGCGGCACCTCGGCCAAGCCGGAGGCCTGCAAGACGTAGCGCTCGAGTTGGTTCTCGATCAGGTCGTTCGGCGCACCACTAAGGATGATTTGGCCGTAGTCCATGATCATGACGCGGTCGCTGAGCTGCTGGGCTTCCTCCATGTAGTGCGTCGTGAGCAGGATCGTCATGCCCCGGCGTTTCAACTCGCGCAGCAGGGCCCAGATCAAATGCCGCACCTGCGGGTCGAGCCCGGTGGTCGGCTCGTCGAGAATGAGCAGTGTGGGGCTGTTGAGCAGCGCCCGCGCGATCATCAGCCGCCGCACCATCCCGCCCGAGAGCGACCGAATTGTGCTCTTGGCTTTGGCAGCCAGGCCCATCCAAGCCAGCAACGACGCAATCCGGCGGCGGGCGGTGCGATGGTCGAGCCCGCAATAGAGGGCGTGGGCTTCAAGCGTCTCGGCGGCAAAGAGCTCATCGTCGAGATTGTTGTCCTGGAACACGACGCCGATGTGGGCGTTGATCTGCTTGCGCTGCTTCATCGGTGTCATGCCGAAGACGGAGAGCATACCAGCGGTATTCTCGATAGCGCTGTAGATCATGCGCATGAGCGTGGTCTTGCCGGCCCCATTAGGTCCGAGGAAGCCGACGCACTCATTGGGCGCGATCTCGAACTCGACGTCGGCGACGGCGTGGAGATCGCCAAAGTGCTTCGTCAAGCCACGAGCGACGACCACGGGTTGTGCGGGATCGTGATTCACGTCTTGTTTCCGAATAGCATCATAGCTGCCGGCAGGGGCAAGCGGGAGGGCGAAGCTCCCGCTGAGCCGCCGCGCCTGTGATGGGAGTTAGTGCGAGAATGCTATCTAACCCCAGAATAAGCGAGCGCGGGTTGGTTTTCGAGGCTTTCGCGCCGGATCGGGGGCGGGCGGGGGCGGGCGGGGATTGAATTGTCTGGCCAGCGCGGCGGTCGGGGATACGACACGCACCTGCCGGTTGGCGAAGACGGGACGGGTGCTCTCGGGCCGGAACAAGGGCTGATTCTGATGACGATCGTGCGACAACGAAGGGCCGCGGGCCTGAAGCCCGCGCGGTCTTTCGCACTCCGAACTGGCGCATAATTGCACACGGTTCTTTAGTTCTGGTGGTAAAATCGCACGAGGCGTTAGTGTGTAAGGTGAGGGCAGCGACACGGCATGGCCAAGCGAACCGCGCAGGGTGCGATGCGAACAAAGAGCCCGGCGAAAGTGCGCGCGGACGGTGTCGCGAAGTCGAATGGCGACGTACCCTGGCTAACCGTGCGGGGAGCCACGCAGAACAACCTTAAAAAGATCAACGTGGCGTTTCCGCTGGGGCGGTTCACGTGCGTCACGGGCGTCTCCGGCTCCGGGAAAAGCTCGTTGGTCAACGACATTTTGTATCAGGCTCTGGCTCGTGACCTCAATCGCGCCACCACTACCGAGCCTGGCGTGCACGCCGGCATCGACGGGCTCGAGCATCTGGACAAGGTGATCGCGATCGACCAGTCGCCGATCGGCCGCACGCCGCGGAGCAATCCCGCCACGTACATTAAGGTGTTCGACGAAATCCGAGCCCTGTTCGCCAAGCTGCCGGACGCCAAGCTGCGCGGCTACAAGCCGGGCCGCTTCAGCTTCAATGTGGCCGGGCACCGCGGCGGCGGGCGCTGTGAAGCCTGCGAGGGCAACGGCTCGAACCGCATCGAGATGGACTTCCTGGCGGACGTGTGGGTCACGTGCCCGGTCTGCGAGGGGCGGCGCTTCGGCCGTGAAACGCAACAAATCCGCTATAAGGGCCGCTCGATCGCCGAGGTGCTCCAGATGGAGGTGCGGGAGGCTCTGAGCCATTTTGAAAACGTGCCCCGCCTCCGCAATATGCTCCAAACACTGCACGACGTCGGCCTCGATTACATCCAACTCGGCCAGCCCAGCACAACGCTCTCCGGCGGCGAGGCCCAACGCATCAAGCTGGCCCGCGAGCTGGTCAAGAAACCCACCGGCCGCACGCTCTACGTCCTGGACGAACCGACCACCGGCCTGCACTTCGACGACATCCGCCGGCTGTTGGCGGTGCTGCACGGCTTCGTGGACGCCGGCAACACAGTCGTTGTCATCGAGCACAATCTGGACGTGCTTAAAACCGCCGATTGGATCATCGACCTCGGCCCCGAAGGCGGCGACGAGGGCGGCTATATTGTTGCGGAAGGAACACCAGAAGAGGTCGCCGCCTTCGAGGGATCGTATACCGGAGAAGCGTTGCGGAACGTCCTGGGGACTAGTAGCGAGTATCGAGTATCGAGTAGCGAGTTGTGCAAATCATCCGCTGCTTCGCACGAGTCGTCGTCTCCGGAACTCGCTACTCGCTACTCTGAACTCGCTACTAATTCCATCACCGTTGTCGGGGCTCGGCAGCACAACCTCAAGGATCTCACGGTTTCGTTCCCCCGGAATCAGACCACGGTCTGCACCGGCGTCTCCGGCTCCGGCAAGACCAGCTTCGCGATCGATACCGTTTTCACCGAGGGCTACCGCCGCTATGTCGAGTCGCTCTCGGCCTACGCGCGACAATTCCTGGGGCAGATGGCCAAGCCGCGCGTCGAGCACGTGCAGGGGCTCTCGCCGGCGATCTGCATCGAGCAAAAGGCGGCCGGCAAGAGCCCGCGCTCGACCGTCGGCACGGTGACCGAAATATACGACTACATCCGCGTGCTCTGGGCCCGGCTGGGAACACGCTACTGCCCGCGTTGCCAGGTGCCGATCGGCACGCAAACCGCCGACGAAATCGTCGACCGCATTATGTTGCTTGAGCAAGGCGCCCCGATCGTTTTGCTCGCGCCCGTCAGTCTCGGCGACAACGAGAGCTACGCCGGGCTTTTCAATCGACTAAAGAGTTCCGGCTACACACGCGTCCGCATCGACGGCGAAATCCGGCTGACGGCGGAAGCCACCACCCTCGACGCCCGCCGCAAGCATCGCGTCGAGGTTGTGGTCGACCGCACGATCGTCCGCAAGCGCGCCCGCGGCCGCATCGCCGAAAGTGTCGAGCACGCCTTGGCCCTAGGCAACGGCGTGATGACACTACTGGCCGAGGAAGTAGAGACGGTTCATGAGGATAGCGACGGAGCGACAAAACGACAAAGTGACGAAGAAGACAATGTAGGGTCCGCTGTGCGGACCGAAGACGAAGCAGTGCAAACTGAAGAGCCGCGGGCTTCAGCCCGCGCGGTCCAGCGACATGAACAAGGTCCCGCACGCCTTACCGATGAGGGTGACGGTGACGAACGGGAGGACCGTCCCCGCTACCGTGTCAGCAGAACGCCGGCGCGGGAATTCATGTTTTCACAGAAGCTGGCATGTGTGCAATGCGGCACGAGCTACGAAGAGCTGGGTCCGCATCACTTCAGTTTCAACAGCCAGCTCGGCTGGTGCGAAACCTGCGAAGGGCTCGGCGTCCAACGCGGCGCGCCGGCCGCGGCGATCATCAAGAATCCCGGACGGTCTCTCTTTGACGGCGCGATCGCCGGCTGGCAACGCATCGCCCGCAAGTCGCCGCTGGGACGGATGCTGGTGGCGCTATGCGAGCACATCGGAGTAGCCCCGAACACGCCGCTGAGCGAATGGACGCCCGAGCAGAAGCGCACGCTCATGTTCGGCACTTCCGGCACATGGCTCGACGGCTCAAAAACCTTTGTGGCACCGGCTTCCAGCCGGTGGATGTTGCGCTTCCAATGGCGCGGCTTCTTCCCCGCCATTGACCACGCCACCCGCAATTCCTGGTCTTTCCGTTACAAGCTGCGCAACGTCGTCACCGACATCCCGTGCGTGACTTGTCGCGGCGGCCGGCTGCGACCCGACGCGGCGGCCGTACGTCTGATCGGAGCCCGACCCAGTAGCGCCGGACCTCCGAGTCCGGCGAGCAACGCCACACCTTCAGGTCCGGCGGCCTCCCCACCCGGCAAAACAATCGTCGAAATCTGCGAGATGCCGCTCGACGCGTGCGCCGAATTCTTCCGCAACCTGCGACTCGACCAGCGCGAGCGGCAAATCGCCGGCGAGTTGCTCAAGGAAATCCGCGACCGGCTCCAGTTCCTGATCGACGTCGGCCTGCACTACCTGACCCTGCACAGGGCCGCGCCGACCCTCTCCGGCGGCGAGTCCCAACGCATCCGCTTGGCGAGCCAGATCGGCAGCGGCCTATCCGGCGTATTGTACGTACTCGACGAGCCCACAATCGGATTACACCCGCGCGACACGCGCCGCTTGATCAACGCGCTGAATAAGCTCCGCGAGCTGGGCAATACGCTGCTGATGGTCGAGCACGACCGCGACGTCATCCGACACGCCGACCGCCTGCTCGATTTCGGCCCCGGAGCCGGAGCCGCCGGCGGCCATATTGTCGCCCAAGGCAGCGCGGCTGAGTTTGTATCAACCTCCCAAGACAATGTAGCGGCCGGGCCCCGTGCCGGCCGAATCCACCGGCTGGAAGCCGGTGCCACACAAGATGTAGCGGCCGGCCCCCGTGCTGGCCGAACCCACCGGCTGGAAGCCG
>JAGMDK010000545.1 GCA_023128695.1 Phycisphaerae bacterium | reverse complement strand
AGGCCCGCCCCACCCGCTATGTTGATGCCCCCCCGTTCCACGTCTCGCCATGGCAACTCCGCCGCGCTGCGCCCCGTCGGCTTGCCACAGCAAGTGGGAAATCCAAGATTGTCCGGGTTCCGTCTTGCGTGTCTACGATGGTACTGCTCCAATGATCTCATTGGGTCGGGGCCGTCCGGACAACGAAACGGACTGTAGGGCTTTTGATGCGTGCTTTTGTTCTAGCGACATTGGTACTCGCGGCCGGCAATGAAATCGACGGCGTCCAGGACTGGATGCAGCAGGCTTTCTACCCGGCCCTGCTGCTGATCCTGATTACCGCAAGCCTCGGCGTCCCCATTCCGGAGGATGTCCCCTTGATTGCCGCCGGGGTGCTAATAAAAACGCATCCTGGGATCGCCTCGTGGCATGGCACGCTCATCGTCGCGCTGATCGGGATCATGATCGGCGATTTGATGCTCTATACGCTTGGGAAGCGGTGGGGCCCGGGTGTCGTCTACCATCGTTCCGTGCGCTGGATGATCACGCCGAAGCGGTTCGCCCGCGTCTCCAAGCAATTCCGTCGCCATGGGGCGTGGTTCTGCTTTTTCGGCCGGTTCTTCGTGGGGGTTCGGGCCGTGATGTGCCTGACGGCGGGGGCCACGCGGTTTCCGTACTGGCGTTTCCTGAGCGCGGATTTCGCCGGCGCGCTCCTCTCGGTGCCCTTCTTCGTTGCCTTGGGCTACTTGTTCGCCGACATGATCCCAACCCTCCGTGAATATGTGAGCGGCATCCAGGCGATCCTGCTCGGAGCACTGCTGGTGGCGACCAGTGTGGGCGTCTTCCTCTACAAGCTCCGCAAGGAGCGGCGAGTCAAAGAGTCTGAAAGCGGCAGCGCGTCCGCGACGCGCACAACGTTGTAACCTCGGCCTCCAAAGCAATGGCGCCCCTCCCGACGGACGCCAGATGTTTTCTGAAACGGATCTAGCCGGCCGGGCCGAGGCCGAGTTGTTCGGCGCTGGCGAGGAACAAACGCCGCACTTCGACGAGTGACTGGGGGATGACCTTGACGTCGCCGAGCACGGTTATGAAGTTAGTGTCGCCGCCCCAGCGCGGGACGACGTGCACGTGCAAATGACCGGGCAGTCCGGCCCCCGCGCAGCGTCCCAGGTTGATGCCGATGTTGAACCCCTGGGCTTGCAAAGCGGCCTGCAAGACACGTTTGACGTCCCGCGTGCGCTGCATCAGCTCGAGCAGCACCTCGTCGGAGAGGTCTTCCGGCTCGGCCAGGTGGGCGGTCGGAGCGATCAGCGTGTGCCCGTTGGAGTAGGGGAAACGATTCAGCACGGCCAACGTCCGCGCGCCGCGCCACAAGACGTGGTTCTTCTCGTCATCCCGCGGACTCTCGCTGAGGCGGCACAGGAAACAATCGTCCTTACCTTCTCCAAGACCGGCGATGTACTCCATCCGCCACGGCGCCCAAATGTTCTTCTGAAAATCAGTCATCGTTGTCGTCAATTCGCTAGTGCTCTGCCACAACTCAATTGATGGTTGGTGTGCCACTGCTCTTGAGCAGTGTTTCTTAACAATCTCGGTGTACTCGGTGAAGCTAAGCACTGCTCAAGAGCAGTGGCACACATTGCGATCGATACGCAGCCCAACAAATCAACTGTGGCAAAGCACTACGGTAACATTGCCGCCGATGCTTCGAGATTCTTCAAGACGCGAATCCGGCGCGCGGCCCGGTGCTCGGTGCCCTGTTTGGTCACGACCAGCAACTCCAGGCGGTAATCACCCGGCTGGGAGATCGTTCGCTGTCCGTTGACACCGTCGCCGATCCGCCGGCCGTTCAGCGTCCAATAGAAATCGGCCGTACGGTGCCAGTCGGAGGGGCACTCGGCGGAATAAACGAGGAGCAAGGGCTCGAACCCGATGGCCGAGGAGACACTGATCGCCAGGGGTGAGCTGGACGGGGCCGGCTTGGGACGCGGCGGGGTCTTCCTCGGAGTCGTCGTCGCGGCGGGGGTCGCGGGAGCACGGGCCGTCTTGTCGCCTGCGCCGGACGGTGTTGATGAACCGGCCACGAGGATCGGTCGGCGGCGTGTCGGCGGCCGGGCCCGCACGATTTGCCGCGCGTCGGCCGGCGGTTCGCGGCCGGGTGCTGCTTCGATCCGGTTGAGATTGCCGGCCAACAGCGCCAGCCCGGTCGCATTTCCGTCGATCGCCTGACGCTGGACCAAGGCCTCGGGAGGTCGATTGGGCTGGGCTCCGGAGACGCGGGCAAAAAAGTCGGCCGCGATGTCAGGCGTGCGTTCGTGCCCCAGGCGGTTGACATAGATCCAGGCGAGGTTCTGATAGCCGTGCGTTTCGTACCACTGGATCGCCTCGCGCGATTCCCGTTTGCAGATCCCCAAGTCGTTCTGCGTGCTGAGGATGAGGATCGGGTGATACCGCGAGCGCTGGGTGGCTGCGGCGTCGAGGATTCTCGCCGTGAAATTCGCCTGCCGCGGGGCCAGGCAGGTGAAGCGCTCCGAGTGGCGGTTGACCATGTAATGAGCCATATAGCCGCCGGAGGAGAAGCCGGTCGAGAGCACGTTGTTCGGATCGGCGTAAGTGGTTTCGAACACGTGGTCGAGGATGGCCAGGATCGCCTCTTCGTCAGACATGAAAGCAGGCGTGACGCTGCGCTGCGGGAACTGGCCGAAGAGGAAATCGAACGCCTTCAGCACGGGCGCGATCACGATGTACCCGTAGCGGTCGGCTTCGTACTCCCACTCCAACTCCTGATAAAGGGCGATGTCGTACGGCTTCATCCCGTGGAAGGTGACGACCAGCGGCCAGTTGCGAGCCGCCCGGCCGGCTTCATCCGCTTCCACGTAATCCTTGGGCAGATACAGATAGTACGGACGTCTGGTTGTCGGCTCGATGTTTTTCTGACGCGTGCCTTCGCCGCGCGGCTGCGGAACCGCGCAGCCCATGAGCAGCAGCAAGACCAACCCGGCGGAGAGCCGCGCGGCTGCCCAGGATCCTCGATCGCAACGTTTGTCAGACAATGAAGCCGTCCGGAGGATAATACTCAATCCTTGTACCTCAGGGCTTGGCCACGAAGCCGCAATGTTCGCGATCCCCTATTCTATCGGGTCTTCGGCCTTGCGGATGGACCACGCCGCCGACGCAGAGCGCCAATACCTTTACCCTATAGTGTAGCAGACCTCGGCCCCGCTTCAAT
>JAGMDK010000544.1 GCA_023128695.1 Phycisphaerae bacterium | reverse complement strand
CGCAGATCGGTGTGCCGTTCGATTAGTTGAGCGACGAGCTCGGCGAGGATTTCCTGTTCGGTGAAGTTCTTCGATCCGATCCGGACGGTGTCCGCTGCCTGAGCCGCTGATGTAGCCGCTGCGCAGCAAACGACGGCGAACGCCAGGAGGCGAAACAGCCATGTCGCAAGCGAGTGTCTGTCGTCGTGAACCATCATTGCTCGGCCATTTGTGGCACCGGCTTCCAGCCGGTGAAGTGGCGAGCCGTATGCTACGCCGCTACGCCGAGATGGTCACGGTCAGCGTCTCGCTCCACGGGCCTTTTTCGCCCTTGGCGTTGACCCAGCGGGCCATGTAGTGGGCGGGCTTGCCGCCGTCCGCGCCGCCGTACTCGGCGAGGTAGGGTGTGCGGGTGTCGAGGCCGAGGAACGTCAGGTCGGTGTCCAGATCGACCGGCGGCCCGCCGAAGGCGGCTTACATACCCCCCATTGGGGGGCGCCGACCTTGACCCATATCTCCGCGCCCATCACCCCGGCGGGTTTGGCCTTGCTGGTCGGCGTTGAGTCTACAAAACGCCGACTTGCTTGGCATGCAGAGAGGCAACGACCTTATCGGCCAGAACCCGTGACGCGCGGAGGATTTCCACGCCGACGATGTTCTCGTCCTCACCGTATTCGATGGTGATTCCCGGTGCAACCTCGATCGAACGGCTCACGGGCCCATTCTCAGCAATCAGATAGAGAACGTCGGCCGCGGCATCATAACGGCTTTGCACTGTGGCAACGGTCATGGCTTCCACCTTCCGCTCTGAAGTTTGAGGGTCACGTCCCGTTCATCCAACGGGTGAATTGTGATGGCCACAATCTCGTCGGGACCCTCTTCAAACGCCACCATCATCAGGTGATCGCTACCTCGATACGTCACGGTTGCTAGGGCAATCTGGTAGCCTGTTGCCGCGTCCTCCACTATCCTGTCCGCTTCCCTGATGATCTGCTCCGGCAAGTGCTGATCGATCTGGCGAAGGACAAGGCGCTCCTTCATGTGGAGGCAATAACGAATCGGCTTCTGCTGCATTATAGCATCTTATGGGAGGCGTTCGCCGTGAGCAAACAGGCCCTAGGCGGTGACATGGGCGCTGAGTGCTGTGGCCCACGCGGTCTGCGCGGTCGTGACCGGCGTCAGGTCACCCGCCACGAGCCCCAGGTTGGCCAGATTGGCAGTGGCGTAGGTGACGAAGTTATCCAGCCAGGCGTTGAACGCGGCATCGCCGCCGGGGATGTAGTCGGCCATCTGAGGGACTCCTTTGTTTGACGGAGGACGGCTCGCGCCCTCGGGACTGCGTCAAATCCAGCCGGTCGGGATGATACAGCCGGGCAGGGGGGTAGGCAAGGGGCGATTTCGGGGCCGTGCCCTTGTTCTAGAACCGAGAGCCCAGGCCTACTCTTGGGTTTTATAGGGCCCGAGAAACTTTGGTCCATTGAAGTGAATCATGTGGTCTGGGTGCTCCGCTATCCAGACCTCGGTTTCCCATGCGATATCGCCGGCGTATTTGCGAAACGTCTTCACGTCAAGAAACGCTGTGACGTACACCCGCTCGGCTGGGCAGTTCTTTAACATGCGTTCGATTTCGCGGTGACGCTTGGGGTCAACCGGGCCATGGGTTGTAACCGCTTCGATGAGGAAAACCCAGTTCCGTTCTTTCCAGTAGAGCAGGATGTCCGGCAGCTTGTCGTGCTGCGTGATGCTGATTCCAAGTTTGGCAAGTTGCTGTGTTGCGCAAACGACGTGCTTGAGGGCTGTGTCGCCTACATAGAGCACCGCCGCACCAGGGGCGAAGCGGGGTCCGAGTTCCTTGATGACCGCAACCTGAAGCTTGTTGTGCTTGCCGGGGGAAAGGTAGACGGTCGAGCCGTCGGTCATCTTTAGGGGGACACGATGCCTGGCACGGCTTCCCCGGTACGCTGCCTGGAGTGAGCTGAATCTCTTGATGAAGTCAGCAACGGCTCCGTCGAACTGTGGGGTTCCGTAGAGACGAAGAACGGGCGTCATGTCGTCAGTGAGTGCATAAACGGTCTTTCCACTATTCGTGGGCCGCGATGGTTCGTCGGGGTTTCGGTCCACGATGCGTGCTTGTTCGAACTGATGGATTGTCTGCCGACGAATAGTCTCGCGCGAGTTGGCAGCGTAGTCCTTGCCGTACCTCTCTCGCATGAAGCCCATGATGTCCCAGATTCGCAAAAGTGGCTGCTGGGTGTTCTTCCACGAACCTTTGGGACCTACGTGAGCCAGGGCGAGAAGCGTCAACGCTGAGCGTTCGTTTCGCTGTTTAGGTGGCAAACCAAGGGATGCGAGAATCTCCTTAGCTTCGTCGATTCTGCTCATGAGGCCATATCCATTAGGTATTGTTCGAGGGTTCCATTGATCCCGAACTCGTCCAGAACGATGTGCTCTACGTCGCGGGCGGGAAAGGTAGGGAGCGTCTTGATGCAGCGCCCGATTCGGGAGAGCGTCTCCAAGTCGGGGAAATTCATCGTGCGAAGTTCAGTAGCGTTGACCTGGGTGTTGCCACTGAGCGTTCTGAAATATCGGTCGAGCAAAACGGAGTTATAAACAGCGGCAAGGCCATATGTTTCGTTCTCGCTCAGCTCACGTTCAGCGTGGTAAACGTAGTTGAGATGGTTTTCCAACGCGACGTAAGCCCCGGGTTCGCTCGCCTTCAAGAAGCAACTCGCCGTAAGCCGGCGTCGCTCTTCTTTTGCACTGAACCGCCGCACCAAAACGTAGTTCCTGGTGGGAACGAGCAGCCTGCGTTTGAGCGATTCAGTGCAGACCTTGAAGGCGATAGGCTTGCCATTGTTCTGAACGGGCCAGACGGTTTGGAATGGTCGGACGTTGTGGACGGTCAGTAAAGGAGCGGTGTTCTTCGCATTGGTGGAGTCGAGGAGGAATTTCGTTGCTCGAAACATCACGACGGGGCCGGTCGAGACGCGTAGGCCATGGTCTGCAAACCGCTTTGGCCAGGTCTCGACAAGTTCCATAATGCGAGCGTCTTCGGAGTTCTCAGGAATCCGTATCACCATGTTGCCACAGGTGTCGTCCATGACCTTGGCGGTCGCCATTTGACGGCTACAGGGGTTTCGTTGCAGGTCTGCTCCGGAGCTCGTGCTTATTGTGATGGTCGCTGGTGGCTTGGTTGAGCGCACGATGCTGGTGATGACGCTTTCTTGCAACACGTTTGCACCACGAAACGTGTCTTTGCGAGATTCAAAAAGATGGATATGTCGAAGGGACATGCGTTCGAAGAACCACCGCCTGAACCCCCGAAAATAGAGCCCGCCGCAGAAACTCCTGGGAGTGATGGCCACGAGCTCGCCGCCTGGCCGGAGCATCTCAGCTGCGAGGGCCATAAAGAGGGCGTAGATGTTCGGTTGTCCATGGATGATATGGTTCATCATGCGGGCGTATTCAGAGCTTTTCTGAATCTTGAAGTAGGGGGGGTTCATGATGACGGCGTCGAACTGGTCGAGTTGTGTTCGTACGTCGAAGAGCGTCGGTTGTTGACACGCGTGGGGATTTGAGAGGATGAAATCTTCTCCGCGAATGTCGTAGGCTAGGCGGTGTCCTGCTCTCTTGAGTACCGAGCCCCAATGCCTCATATTCTCGTCGAGGAGTGGGATGACGGTTGGGTCAGTTTCGTAGAGTACAAGCTCGACGTGACGCGGCGACCGCAGGAGTAGGGTTCGTTCGCAAACGGCAGCCGAGAGTGTGCCGGTTCCGGCTCCGGGGTCGAGCACTCTGATGTGCTTCGGGAACGTCGACAACAGGCCGGCCATGAACCTTGCCACGACTGGCGGTGTGAAGAACTGTCCACGCTCCTTACGCTCCTTGGGCGATGTGCAGGCTTCGTATTGCCTTTGAAGCTGGGACGAGAAGTCGAGCAACTCGCCGGTGCTTCTTTCTGATTGACGGAGTAGCTTGGTTACCATTTTGGTCGAGGTAGTAGGTTTTTGACGTGGCATCGTACAGGCATATCACTCATGTGCATCGGTCGTCACCTGGCAGAGTTGACGGTCAGTAGTTCGCCAAGTGCCCATGACAACCCTTGAAGCGTCCACGGGCAAGCTCTGCTTGTCCCTGCCCCCCTACGCCCCGATCGTCGCGCTCGCCGTTTCGCTCCACGGCCCCGCTTCGCCTCGGGTGCTGAGCCATCGTAGCATGTAATGTGCGGTCTTCCCACCGTCCGCGCCGGTGAACTCGGCCATGGCGGGGGTGCGGGTGCTCAGCAGCAGGAATTGTAATTGGCCCGGATCGCTCGGGGGCGGGTCGCCGGGGGCAGCGACTTTTACCCAGACCTCCACGCCGATCACGCCGCGGGGTCGGGCGCGGCGGGTGGGCGTGGACT
>JAGMDK010000543.1 GCA_023128695.1 Phycisphaerae bacterium | reverse complement strand
TCCGCTCCGCGGACTGCCGAAGACCCTTGCGGCAGCCACGGAATCTGCGCGGGGCGCGAAGAAATCGAACGTTTGCATTACAGATCGCTCCGCTGAACCCTGAACCCTAAACCCTGAACCCTTTGGTTGCGGCCGAAGGCCGCGCCAAGGCTTTAGCCGTTAATCTCTTCGTAACGTTCGGATAACCAACGACCCGGAATACTAACAACTAACAACTGATAACTAATCACACTATGTGTAAGATAGGCTTTCAGAGAAGAAACCCTGCTTCGGCGTGAGGTTCCGCATGGGTGACGAACCGATCCATGTTCCGTCTGTGATTCCGCTTTTCCCGCTGCCGGGTATCGTGCTCTTTCCGCACACGATCCTCCCGTTGCATATTTTCGAGCCGCGTTACCGGGAGATGATGACGGATGCCCTGTCCGGCGCTCGTGTGCTCGGCACCGCCCTGCTCAAGCCGGGCTTTGAGCCCCTGTATTACACGCCGCGAGCCCCCATCCACACGACGATCGGGGTTGGCCAAATTGTTGAATGGGAGCAGGTCGAGGACGGGAATTACAACCTCCTGCTGCGCGGGATCGGCCGGGCCGTGATCCTCGAGGAAGTGCCCGACCAGGCCTATCGCCAAGCGCGGGTCGAGCCCTTGGAGACCTATTGCAGTCGCGGTGAGGCTCCCTCGAAACGGCTGCGTGGAAAATTGTTCGGCGCCATCCGCGAGAACCCGGCCCTCGACCGCATACTGCGGAAAAACTGGCTCCGGCTGCGCGACGCGCCGCTGGACTTGGGCGAACTGGCCGACTTGCTGGCCGCGGGCCTGCCGGCGGAGCCGGAACTGCGACAATGCTTGTTGGACGAGCCGGACGCCTTCACCCGTGGCCGCATGTTGCTCGGCCAGTTCCACACCTTGGCGGCGATGGCTCGCATCCAACGCCAAGTCGCCCTGCCCGACGAGCACAAGCTGAATTAGTGTTCCGTCAACGCTCCTGTCAGCCACTTGCCTAATACGCTCAATATCTCGAGCTCGTACGCGGCCCATAGTGATGTAATTATCGCCGTGGCGAGCAGCACGAGCTGGATCAGCAAAACGTGACGTTGGAAGCGCTGCTGCCGGCGGGGCTGCTGCGCTAATTGCTGGAGGAACCGCGAGCGCGAGGCGATCGACGAGTGCCGCCAACTGCGGGCCTCCGGCTGAATGCCGTTGAGCAACGCTACTTCATACAGCGCGTGACCGAAAACGTGGGCGGCGGTGCTGCATAGCGGGTCGCCGGGGATCGTCTGGCCGGGGTTCTCGCCGGACGAGTGGAGCACACAGGGCATCGAGCAGGGCAGCCCGGTCAGCGTCAACGTGCGGACGCCGTGGATGTCCGCCTGGCGTTCAAAGCGGCGGGAAACCCACCCAAAGACGACCCCCCATTTGAAAACCAGCACCAGCCCGAGCAGCGTGAGCAGAATCTGATAATCGGTACGGGGCAGCCCGTGGGCGTGGACCGAGAAGATGGTCACAATACAGCCGCTGATCAGCGCGAAGAGCAGGAAACAAGGGATATGGTGGTGTTTAACGTGCCCCGCCTCGTGTCCGAAGACCGCCTCGATCTTGGTGTCCTCCATCTGTTCCAGCATGGCGTCGGTGATGAGCACGTAACGCAGGGGCGCGATCACGCCCATCACAGCCGCGTTCACGATCATGCCGCCGGAGCGCCAGACGAGGATGTCCCGGTACCGGAGCCGCAGCCGTTGGCAGAGTAGTTGCAGTCGGTCGCGGAGGGGTCCGTCGGGCAGGCTCTGCGTGACCCAGACGTGCCGCAGTATCTCCGGGGCGACCACCGCCACCGCGATGGCGGCCAGCCCGACCAGCATGTCGGGCGCGAAGTCGATCCCGGTGGCGTCCGCGATGGCTTGCTCATAGCGCGTGACCAGATCGCTGGCCGCGAGGATCAGGGCCATCGGGATCAATATGAACAGGACCTGGTGCCGCAGGTTGTACAACAGGTACTGCCCCAGCGGCCACACCGGGCGGAGCGGCTTGCCGCGAAACAGATAGACTTCGACCGCGATCTGCCGCACCGCCCGGTCGGCGGGATACACGACGATCCACAACAGCACGATCGACAGCAGAAACGGCACCAGCGCCAGCAGCCCGGGAACGAGGGGCCAGGTGCCGATGACCGGGGTCTGATGGCACAAGGGCAGCCAATCGGTGCATAGCATCACGCCGGCGTGGCACGCACCGAGCAGAAACTGGATGATGGTCATTCCCCGGCCGAAGACGAACTGGCCGCGGCTCGGTTGCTGGGGATGCCGGTCGAGCTTCCGCAGCACCCGCCGAGTGACCAGCACGCCGAACACGGCCGGCAGCAGTGTTGCCGCCGCCGCTGTCGCGATGACCAGCCCGGGCTCCGCGACCAGGCGGTAGATGGGGCTGGACAGCGTCAGAACAATAGCGAGGATGCCGATGACTACGAGATACATTGCCCGGATAATACGCTAAAGAGCGGTTGGCTTCATACGCTGGGCGGAGAATCCTTTCGCGGCCCGAGACACAATGCGCGTCAAAATCTGCGGCATAACTAATCCGGACGACGCCCTGGCGGCGGCCCAATTCGGGGCCGACTTCATCGGGCTGATCCTGGCACCGAGCGCTCGCCGCGTCACTGTGGAGTCGGCTCGGCGGGTGAGGGACGTTCTCCCCCCCGCCGCGCAACCGGTGCTGTTGTTCCGTAACGCGCCGCTGGACGAGGTCCACGAGGTTCTCGCGGCCACGGGCTGCGAGTGGGTGCAACTGCACGGCGGCGAGTCGCCGTCGTATCTCAAGGAACTCGCAACGCGCCACCCACAAATCCACCTAATCAAGGCCTGGGAGGTCTCGTCCCCCCAGGCCGGCGACGAACTGGCGAACTACCTGCGACAGGTCAAAGAAGAAGGCGTGCGGATTGACGTGATTATTCTCGACGCGCCAAAGGGCGGGCCACATCCTGGGTACGATTGCCTGGGGGACGTCTCACGCCGGTGTGTCGAGCGCCCGCCGGCTTGCTGGTGTGCCGGTGGACTGACCCCGGCAAACGTGGCGGCTGCCGTTGCGGACGGCTGCTACGATGGCGTGGATGTGGCCGGCGGGGTCGAGTTGCGGCCCGGCCGAAAAGACCACGCCGCCCTCCGGCGGTTTATCGAGACCGCCCAGCAGCAAATGTAGCGTCCGGGCTCTGTCCCGGACGTAGAATACGGAGAAAACCTCTCCCGCAACGACGTCCGGGACAGAGCCCGG
>JAGMDK010000542.1 GCA_023128695.1 Phycisphaerae bacterium | reverse complement strand
GCAGGAGCCTCGCCCTCCCGCAGGAGCCTCGCCCTTCCGCAGGAGCCTCGCCCTTCCGCAGGAGCCTCGCCCTTCCGCAGGAGCCTCGCCCTCCCGCAGGAGCCTCGCCCTCCCGCAGGAGCCTCGCCCTCCCGCTCGTTCGAGCCCGCAGGTTTATGCGTTGACAGAGCACCAGGTACTGGACAGCATCGGATAGAACCATCATAATGGAAGGACATGATAATGATAACGAGAAGTCAAGAAGGAGAGGCGGCAAGGTGATAGAACGAGATACCTCACAGCGGCGGGCGATTCGGCAAGTCTTTCGCGAGTCCGATCGGCCCTTGAGCACCCAAGAAGTGCTCGAAGCCGCCAAGAAAATCAAACCAAACATCGGCATCGCAACGGTATACAGAACCCTCAAGCTCCTACTCGGGTGCGACTGGCTT
Source organism: Phycisphaerae bacterium (assembly GCA_023128695.1). Taxonomy (GTDB): domain Bacteria; phylum Planctomycetota; class Phycisphaerae; order UBA1845; family Fen-1342; genus JAGMDK01. Next base: position 7,224 of record JAGMDK010000542.1, on the reverse strand, counting down.
GCCAACGTCAGACTACCCGGTGAACCCCCCCGCTATGAAATCGCCGATAAGCCCCACCACCACCACTTCCACTGCATAAAGTGCGGACGGGCATTCGAGGTGCCCGGCTCCGACGAGCTTATTGCAGACATCGTACCCCCGGGATTCACAATGGAGAGTCACGACCTCGTCCTCCACGGACGCTGCGCAGCATGTAGGGACCCCCACGTCCATTGAAGCACCGCATTTAAGTCGTCATCTATTGTTCGCTACCTGAACATACCTGCTTGAAACGTGTAATACCCGGTAATACAATCTCACTGGTTCGGCGTCGGCGTCCGGCCCGAGCCTGGACGCCGATGCCATCTGGACACCTGCGTTCGGGATCGTCCCGCAGGCAGGCCGCTACTCGCTGACTGCGTTGTCAGCCTTAGATTTGGTGCCCCTATGTCCGCTCAAAAGCTAAAAGAGACCGTTGTCACCTTCAAAACCGACGCCTCCTTGCTCAATGCCCTGAAGAGTGTTCCGAACCGCTCGGAGTTTATCCGCGCGGCCATCCTGGCCGCCTTGGACAGCTTCTGCCCCCTGTGTGGCGGCACCGGCGTTCTGACGCCGAACCAGAAAATACACTGGGACAATTTCGCGCAGCGGCACCCGCTCCACGAGTGCGCAGACTGTCACGAAGTGCACCTTATCTGTGCACGGGACGAGACCGTGCCCCGGCACCCGCGGCCTTGACACGCCATTGCACTGCCGCGCGGGCGGCGCCGACCGCGGCCTGGAGAAAGCCTATGCGGAGTCTGACAGTTGGCATGTTGTTGACGCTGGTGGCCTCGGCAGCGGCCCAGAACAAGTCGGACGAGAAGCTGAACGCCGTCGTGAGCATTGTGCCGCAGGCCTATTTCGTCGAGCGGGTCGGCGGGGAATATGTGAAGGTCGAGGTGCTCGTCGGCCCCGGCCAATCGCCGCACTCATACCAGGCCACCCCCAAGCAAATGATCCGACTGGCCGAGGCACAGGTCTACTTCAGCATCGGCGTCGAGTTTGAGAAAAGGCTGCTTTCCCGCCTACAGCACATGTTCAAAGACCTAACGGTCGTCGATACCCGCGCCAACGTACCGCTGCGTGCCCTGGCGTCGCGCGACCGGCCCGCTTGCGACCATGACCATGATCGCGGACATGATCCGCACATCTGGCTCAGTCCGCGGCTGGTGAAGATCCAGGCTCAAACGATCTGCGACACGCTCGCCGAGCTTGATCCCGAGCACGCCGAGCAGTACCGCCGGAATCTGGCGGCCTTTCACGCCGATCTGGACCGCGTGCACGCGGAGATCGCGGAGGTGCTGGCGCCGCTGAAGGGACGGGAGGTGTACGTCTTCCACCCGGCGTTCGGTTACTTCGCCGACGAGTTTGGCCTGATACAGGTCCCGATCGAAGTTGAGGGCAAGCGGCCGAGTGCCCGTCAATTGGTGGAACTCATCGAGCGGGCCCAGGCGAACAAGATCAGGGTCATCTTTGTTCAGCCGCAGTTTTCCAAGAAGTCCGCCGAGGCGGTCGCGGAGGCCATCGGCGGGGTCGTCGTCCCGATGAACCCGCTGGCCCGGGATTATCTTAGGAACCTGAGAGAGATGGCGGAGAGAATCAAAACCGTTCTGAAGGAGGAAAGTGAGGCTGCCAATGGAAGCTAACGAGATCAACACCGCGAATGTGGAGCCTGTGATCGAGATTGAGAACCTCTCGTTCGCGTATGCGACGACGCCGGTGCTGGAGGATGTCACCTTCTCGATCCCGCGCGGTGATTTCGTGTGTATCGTCGGCCCCAACGGCGGCGGCAAGACCACGCTCCTGCGTCTGATCCTCGGCCTGCTCGCGCCGACGCGGGGGAGAGTGCGTGTGTTCGGTCGGCCGCCGGTCGAGGTCCGACGTCGCATCGGCTACATGCCGCAGCATGTCCAACTCGATCCGCAGTATCCGGTGCGGGTGTGTGACGTGGTCCTGATGGGCCGCCTGGGGCCTGGGCGACTCGGCCCGTTCGGCCGGGTGGACAAGACCAAGGCGACCGTGGCTTTGGAGGAAGCCGGGCTGGCCGAGTACGCGAAGCGGCCTTTCGCGGCGCTTTCCGGCGGGCAGCGGCAACGGGTCCTGATCGCCCGCGCGCTGACGTGCGAACCGGAAATCCTGCTGCTCGACGAACCGACCGCCAACCTCGACCCGTTTGTACAAGACGAGATGAACGAGCTGCTCAATGAATTGAACAAACGCCTGACCGTGATCCTCGTGTCGCACGACGTCGGCTTCGTGGCCCAGTACGTCAAGACCGTCGTGTGCGTGAACCGCGACGCCGTGGTCCACCAAGCCGAGCACGTCACCGGCGATTCGATCCGCGAGCTATATGGACACGGCGTGCAAATGGTGCATCACCATCATCCTCAGTGAGGCGTCCCGTGCTGGAGTTCTTTGAAGCCCTACAGAAAAGTTCGCTCCTGCAAGTCGCGCTGCTGGCGGGGCTGCTGGCCAGCGTCGCCTGTGGGGTTATCGGCAGCTATATCGTTGTCCGCCGGATCACCTATATCGCCGGCGGGATCGCGCACTGCGTGTTGGGCGGGTTGGGAGCGGCCTGTTATTTCAGGGCGGTTTACGACTGGGAATTCCTCCACCCGTTGTACGGGGCGGTAACCGCGGCTCTGTTGGCCGCCGTGATTATCGGGGTGGTCAGCCTGCGGGCCCGACAGCGGGAAGACACGGTGATCGGGGCGCTGTGGGCGATCGGCATGGCCATCGGCGTGATCTTCATCATGCGCATCCCCGGGTACCCGATCGACCCCATGAGCTATCTCTTCGGCGACATCCTCATGGTCACGAGTTCTGATCTGTGGTTGCTCGGGGGGCTCGACGTGCTGGTCATCGCCGTCGGACTGCTGTGCTACAACCAGCTTCAGGCCGTCTGCTTCGATGAGGAATTCGCCCGGCTGCGCGGCATCAACGTTGAATTCTACTACCTCCTGCTCCTGTGCCTGACGGCGTTGACGGTGGTGGTGCTGGTCAGCGTGGTCGGGATCGTGATGGTGATCGCCCTGCTCACCCTGCCCGTCGCCATCGCCGGCCATTTCTGCAAGACGCTGTGGCAGATGATGCTGCTGGCGGCCGTGCTCAGCATGGCGTTCACCAGTTCGGGGCTGGCCTTGTGCTATTCGCCGGAGCTGCCGCCGGGCGCGACGACGATCCTGCTGGCCGGGGCGGTGTACCTCCTGGTCGTGCTGGGCTCTCGAGTGCCACACATTCTGCGGTCAACGCGCTATGGCCGCGTCGGTTGACAGACGGCGGGGATTGCGTTGTAGTTAGCGTCCGGCGCGTGGGGATCGTCAGCGCCGGCAAAGGCTGGAGTTCCAGCATATCTCCGCACCATGCACGCGGTCCCGCGGCACGATCGAGCACCATCGGTCACTGCCTCGGCCGGAGTGCATCAGGTGGGCTGTGCCGGCACTTGCAACCCGGCATTTTTTGACCTCAAAAAGGAGGCAGACAGTGATCAAGTTTGGCAGCGGGAATCTGCGGATTCCAAAATTCGAGAAACCGGTCTACTGCGTGGCGGGCGGCATGACCGATTTCCGCAAAAAGTACCACGAGAAAAACACCTCGGAGCTGTGCACCATGGCCTTGCGGATGGCGGTCGAGGAGAACGACCTCAAGGTCGAGCCCGAGGAGTTCCGCCGCATGGTCAACTGGTGCATTTACTCCCAGTTCGCCGACCACTTCGGCGACCAGCTCCTGGCGGCCGCCAAGATCCACGACTACCTCGGCTTCGACCCGCTCGGCAACATCGAGGTCAAGACCGGCGGGGCGACCGGGGGCTCGTCGGTGCTCTCCGCGGCCCAGGCGGTCGCCTCGGGCTACGCCAACTGCGTGCCGGTCGTCGGTTGGGAGCGGATGGACGACGTGTCCACCAAGGTGGGCAACTCGTACATTGCCAGCGCGGCCTGCAAGGACTTCGAGAGCGAGTTGGGCTGGATGTACGCGGCGTATTACGCCCTGATGGCCCAGCGCTACCAGTATGAAAACCAGGTGCCGCACGAGACGCTGGCCAAGATCGCGGTCAAGAACCGCGAATACGCGTACTATTCGCCGTTCTCACAGAGCCCCGGCAAGTACACCATCCAGGATGTTCTCGACAACGAGATCGTCTCTGACCCGCTCACGTACCTCGAGTGCTGCACGATGAGCGTCGGGGCGGCGGTGCTGATCCTGGCCGACGAGGAAACCGCCTACAAACTCACCGATACGCCGATCCTGCTCAAGGCGATCTGCGGGGGCTCGCACACGCTGCGGACGGCCGACCGGCGGCACATGCCGATCCTGCTGCTGCCGAACGAGACCGAGGAAACATACAAGGACTACTTCGCCGGCGCACGGCAGGACTGGCCGGGTTTCAGCTCGTTCCTGGCGTCACGCATGGCGTCCTACCTGGCGTACAACATGGCCGGCATCAAAGACCCGGTCGAGGACCTCGATCTGCTCGAGACCCACGACGCCTTCACCATCAGCGACATCCAGACCTACGAGGACATCGGCCTGCGACCCTACGGTCGCGGGCGCGAGTTCATCGAGTCCGGCGAGGCGTACTACGAGGGCAAACTGCCGACCAACCTCTCGGGCGGCCTGATCGGCTCGATGCACGCCGTGGGGGCGACCGGCATTTTCCAGATGATCGAGATTTTTTGGCAGTTGCAGAACAAGTGGGCGAAGTTCCACGCCAATCCGGAGATGTGGACGCGTTTCGGCAAAAAGAAGCCGGACGATTTCCGCGATCTGCAAGTGAAGAACGGCAAGCGCGGCTGCGCGATCTCGCACGCCGGCACCGGCAGCCACGTGACGTGTGCGATATTGGAGAAACCGTAGCAAAGTAACAAGGTAACAAAGTAACAAGGTAACAACGTCACAACGTGAATAACAGCATGTACGCGTACTGTGAATATCAAGGAGAGCATGAAGCGCAGCCAAACGGCAAGTCTCTTAGGGTCCCTAACAGAACCCCGAGCGTGAGCGAGGGGCTGCGCAAAGGTGCGGGTGGCAATGCTGACCGGTCGCTTACGCTCCCGGTTCTGTTAGGCGGTATTAGAGTGCCTGCGGAGCGCGCCCTTGTTACTTTGTTACCTTGTTACTTTGTTACTTCGTCACCCTAACAGCGTGAGCATCATCCGAAAGGAAGAAATACGATGGAGTGGCCCACAACAATTTGCGAAGTCCTAAAAGAAGACCCGCTGGTCATCAAGAACCCGAAAACCTGGTACCACACGCACAGCTACGGCGGCTGGGGCAAGTTTTTCCTGGGGTTGCGGGAAAAGAAGCTCCTGGCCACGCGCTGCACGAATCCGCAATGCGAGGAGAAGCGGCTGTGGCTGCCGCCGCGGGCCAACTGCCCCGATTGCTGGCACGACACGGAGTGGGTCGAGGCCCCGCAGCAGGGCACGGTCTACACGCACTCGACGGTGACCTACCCCGGCGAGCTGTTCAAGCTCCCGCCCGGCACGCCGCTGATCAGCGTCGAGCTGGAAGGCGTGTGCACCAAGCTGATGGGCTGGATGAAAGAGGGCAAGCCCGAGTTCGGCATGAAGATCAAGGCGGTCTTCAACACCGAGAACCCGACCAACACGATCCTCGACCTGGCCTGGGTACCGGCGTAGGGACGAATGGCGAATTAAGAATAGCGAGTAGCGAGTTCAAAGTGGGTGGCCCATCGCTTCAGCGGTGGGGGACACGAATGATTCGATACAAAAGATTCGCGTCCCCCACGGCTGAAGCCATAGGCCACCCGGCTGGCGGCACCAGCAAGAATCATGCCCAACCGAAACCGCAAAGCGACAAAGACCGAAATGGAGCGCATCCGCGACACGATCCGCGCGGCGTTTCCCGATCTTGAGCCCGTGTTCGGCGGGCGTGGCGGAACCGTGGCGCCCCGCGCGAGAACGATCCATTTCCGCCTGCGCGACGCGCGCGGCCAGTACCGTTCCAATGTGGTCTGGTTGATGCCCGACGAACTGAGCACGCTCACACCGGAGGACATCCACCGGCGTGTCAACGCCAGCAACGGGTGAGTGCCATGATCAACACATTCGAAGGCAAAACACCGGAGATCGGCGAGAACTCGTACATCCACCACTCCGCCGACGTCTTTGGCGACATCAAAATCGGCTCCGGCTGTTGGATCGGGCCGGGGGCGCGGATTCGGGGGGACTATGGGCGGATCGTCATCGGCGACAACACCGCCGTCGAGGAGAACGTCGTCATTCACGCCCGCCCGGACGAGCAGACCACCATCGGCGACTGGGTTACGCTCGGTCATGGGTGCATCGTACACAACGCCACGATCCACGATTGGGCCGTCATCGGCATGGGCGCGATCGTTTCCGACTGGTCCGATGTCGGCGAGTGGGCCGTGATCGGGGAGGGCACCGTCGTCCGCCAGCGGCAGGAGATTCCCTCCGGCCGCATTGCCGTCGGCGTGCCCGCCAAGGTGCTCGAAAAAACCGTCAGCGACGACTACAAAGCCGAGTGGCAGCAGTGGAAAGCGGTCTACGTCGATCTGGCCCGGCGCTATCCGGCCGGGTTAACTTAAGCGCACGCCTCAAACGGCGATTCCATCCTGTACTGCGGTCCGGCTAACGTCGCCCGACGACCGACAATCGCGACGCCGGCAATCAGGTAAGATGATAGCGTGCCTCAAGACAAACCCGCTCAGCCCCTGAAAGTCGCTTGTGACGCCATGTGCGGCGGCGTGGCCCGTTGGCTGCGCGTGCTGGGGGTGGATGCGACCTATACGGCCGGGATCGAAGACGGGGAGTTGGTCGAGCACGCCCTGGCTGAGAACCGCGTCATCGTCTCAGCCGACGGGAAGCTGTTCGAGCGGCGACTGTTCACCACCGGCCGACTGCGCGGCGTGCAACTGCCCGTCGGGCTTAAGTTGTTGAAACAACTGCACTTCGTGGTGCGGGAACTGGATATCTCGCCGGGGTTTCCACGCTGCTCGCTGTGCAACGGCGAGTTGGTCGCGGTCCGCCGAGCCGAGATCGGCGACGTGGTTCCGGCCCGCAGCCTGATTTGGGCCCGCGAGTTCTACCGCTGCCAGCGCTGCGAGCACGTCTTCTGGGAAGGCACGCACTGGCGACGAATACGGGCCGTGCGGGAGAGACTGGCTTGCAAGCCTCGCGATCAACTACCCTCGGGAGGGCGAGGCTCCTGCCAAGCCGC
>JAGMDK010000541.1 GCA_023128695.1 Phycisphaerae bacterium | reverse complement strand
GCGGGCACGGAGGCCCGCCCCACCGCATGATCGTGCTCCGCAGGCTCTTTGCCGGTGGGCCAGGGAAGCGGGAATGTTTCGAAGCAGGTGGTGGGCGTGTAGCGAGGACGGTCTTCGAGCTGTGTACCCATGCGCAAAGCCCAGAGTTCGTGTATCGAGCTGTGCAGGACGCCGAAGAAGTAATCGTCGGATCTAGCAAAAACAGGGATAGTTTTGTCAGGTTGAATGTCGCTAGCAATCCAGGCAAACAGACGGTGCTTAGCTACCATAGTGGTTCCAAGAAGTCGAGTTAGCTGCGTCGCAGCCTCCCGAACACCATCACCACTGCGTCGGAAACGCCACCAGTTTTCCCGTACGCGTGGATCACGATTCTTACGTCGAATGTCATAAACGATTGAGCGAACTTGCTCGTACGCTGCTTCGTAGGCTGCGGCTTCCGATTCCTCACGCACTCGATGGAAGTCGATTATCCAATAGGTGGGTCGTCCATTAACAAGCTGTTGTCCATTTATCCACGGATGGAGCACGTCCGAAGTGGGACGACCATTAGGATTCGGTTGTTTTAACAGACGAAGCGCGAGCTCGAATGTAATCTCAAACTTAGCGCCTTTCTCTGGCGAACGAACGTAACTATCAGCGTTTTCCTTCAGATGCCGAGTTGTTGTGAAATCTAACGATTTTGTTAGATCGGCGTGAATCCGATCGACAGGATAGCCGTCTAAGACTTTACTGGTCTCTCGACCACTATCGAATCCGAGGAGTGAGACGTGCACAGCCGCCCCATCCAGAATCCATTCCCGGTCCGACCACGCCATGAAGATGTCGCCGCTTTGTTTGATGCGTTCGAGGACTTTGCGGTTGTCGCCGCCGCGGATGCCCTGGGTGGCCAGGAGACCCACGCGCGTAGCCGGATGTTTCACCACTACTTGCCGGGCCAGTTCAAACCAGTAGCAACAGAGGTCGCTCGTATTCGGCAAGTCGAAGCTGGAATACAGGGCTTTGATGTAGCCCTCTTCGAGGCCGTATTGCCGAAACAGCTTCGAACCGAGGAAGGGTGGATTCCCGATGATGAAGTCCGCCTTGGGCCATGTGGCGGGGCAGGCAGGCAGGGATGCCTGCGCGGTAGAATTGGCAGGCAGGGACGCCTGCCCCACCGTTGTCTCGGTGGGGTGGGCCTCCGCAGGCAGGGACGCCTGCGCGGTAGAATTGGCAGGCAGGGACGCCTGCCCCACCGTTGTCTCGGTGGGGTGGGCCTCCGCAGGCAGGGACGCCTGCGCGGTAGTATTGGCAGGCAGGGACGCCTGCCCCACCGTTGTCTTGGTGGGGTGGGCCTCCGTGCCCGCCAACTCGGCCTCCGTGCCCGCCAACTCGGCCTCCGTGCCCGCCAACTCCAGGATCGCGTCCCGGCATTCGATCGTCTGGAGCGGGTCCAGGATCGGTGGCGTCGGATCCAGGAAACCGTTGTCACGCAGCCACTGGAGATAGCCGATCCAGACTACCACCTGGGCCAACTCGGCGGCGTACGGATTAATCTCGATTCCGTAAAGCTGCGTCGGACGCACGCGCGGGAGTAGCCCCAGGCCGATCTCCCGCCGGCTGGCGAAGACAATGACATCTTTCTCCAGCGCGAGCAGTTCCTGGATCGCCACGTACAGGAAATTCCCCGAGCCGCAGGCGGGGTCGAGAATGCGAATGCTCCCCAGCCGGTCGAGAAATTGCTCGATGGCCTTCTCGATGGCGGCGTCGGCCTTTTTCTTCGTCGTCGCGGTTTTCGCCTTGCGGCGGCGCTGAAGATGCTTTTCGACCTGCGCCTGGACCGCTTCCCATTCCCGCCGCAGCGGGGCCATCACGACCGGGTCGACGATGAGCATGATGTCTTCGCGGCTGGTGTAATGGGCACCGATCTGGGAGCGCTTGGAAGGGTCCAGCGAGCGCTCGAACAGCGTGCCAAAGATGGATGGCTCGACGGCGCCCCAGTCAAACTCGCCAGCTAGCAGCATGGCGTGGATGTCGCCGGCCCTGAGCGGCAGGGCGGGTGCGTCATCGAAGAGGCCGCCGTTGAAGTGCTTGATGTCCGCGACGCCGAAGTTCCCGCCGTCGCGCATGACGCGGAACAGCTCGCTAAGGCGCGGCGTGAGGTTGTCGGGCTCCTGGCGGCCGCTGTCCAGGAGTTGGCTGAAGAGGTTGGCGGGCAGGAGCTTCACGTCCTCGGCGAAGAGGCAGAACATGCACTTCATCAGGAAATGGGCGGCGTCGTGCGGGTCGTGCTTGCGCTGCCGAAGCTGGTCGGCGATCTTGGCGAACTCGGCGGCGGCGTTCTCGGTGAGCCGAGAGGTGGTCAGCGTCGGCTTGAAGGAATGAGGGTCGGTGAAAATCCGCCGGAGCTTGGCCAGGTTGTCCGGGTGGGCGATGTGCTCCAGGCGGATTTCGTGAATTTCCTTCCGGGTGCCGGTGAAGTTGGTGTGAATCTGGATCCGGGCGATATCGCTGACGATCAGGAGCGGGGGGTTTTCCAGGGCCTCCCGGTACTGGCAAAGCTGCCGATAGGCGTCGGTGAGGTCCTGGTACTTGTCCTTACGCTTGTACTCCCAGGCGAATTTGCCACGCCACCACACGTCGGCAAAGCCGCGCACCCCCTTGGAGCCGGCGGAAGCGGCGTCGGTGACGGCCACGCCCTTCTCGAACGTGTATTCGGTCCCGGTGGCGTCGTGCTCGGCCGGCGTGGGCTGCCCGAGCAGCCGGCAAAGGTCGATAAAGTGCTCCTGCGAGGCGGCGCGTTCCGGCAGCCGGACTCGCGACCACTTGGCGATGAATTTTCTCAGCGTTGCCCCGGATTGCATGGCTGGATTGTGGGCTAGTTCGAGCACGATGTCGAGAGGGCCCTGTAAACGGCTAACGCGGTATGCCAGAGGTGGCCTCCATGACCCACCCGCTGGTCTCGGGTGTCCATCAAGTTGGCAGGTGGGGCGGGCGTCAGTGGGGCGGGTGTCAGTGGGGCGGGCGTCAGTGGGGCGGGCGTCAGTGGGGCGGGCGTCCCTGCCCGCCTTTAAATCCATTTGGCGGGCACGGAGGCCCACCCCACCACGGAG
>JAGMDK010000540.1 GCA_023128695.1 Phycisphaerae bacterium | reverse complement strand
TCTTACGTCAGCAATAGAAGCTGAAGAGCCGCGGACTTCAGTCCACGCGGCACCGCGCAGGCTAAAGCCCGCGGCTGGGGTTTGGCACTTTTTCTGTCGGCGCGTGATTCTGCTCTTTTGCCCTTGCTCCCGCTCTGCTCAGCCGGCGTTGGCGTAGAGCTGTGGGGGGAACAGACCGTGTCCACGGGTTGCGCTGCGCTCCACCCGTGGCTACGTTCCTGTGCCCCTTCAGGGCAGATTCCGCCAAATCGCCGGTGCACAGTCCCCGCCGATTCCGTCATGCTCCCGGTTTTACCCGCCGGATGATCTCCGGTAAGTTACGAATCGTGTCTTGTAGTACTGTTGGAGGTCTGCTGATGGCTGAGGCGAAGCAAGCCGGGATCAAGAAGATCGCGGCGGCCAAGACGATGCGGAAGTTGATGGCCGATCACTTTTACGAACTGGATCGGGCGATGAAGGAAGGGCACCCCAAGGTGGCCTGGTGCACCAGCGTCGGGCCGGCTGAGCTGTTGCGGGCGCTGGGATTCGTGGTCTACTTCCCGGAGAACCACGGGGCCATGCTCGGGGCCACCCGCGTGGCGACGGAAACCATCCCCGCCGCCAACGCCGTCGGCTATTCGCCCGACATCTGCTCATACCTGACCAGCGACGTCGGCGCGTTCCTCCAGGGCCGCACGCCGCTCAGCGACGCCTACGAGGGCATCACGTCCATCCCCAAGCCCGACGTGCTGGTCTACAACACCAACCAGTGCCGCGAGGTGCAGGACTGGTTCGCCTGGTACGGACGGCACTGGTCCCGGCCGGTGCTCGGCATCGAGTGCTACCGCGGCGTCGGCGAGGTGACCGACGTGCACGTCGCCGGCATCGCCGGGCAGTTCGAGGCCCTGGTGGAGCCGCTCGCGGAAATCAGCGGCGAGAAGTTCGACATCGATCGGCTGCGCGAAGCCGTACGGCTGTCGCGGGAGTGCTCGGACCTGTGGAAAGAGGTACTCGAGACGGCGACCGCCAAGCCGTCGCCACTGACGTTCTTCGACAGCACGATCCACATGGCCCCGGCGGTGGTGATGCGCGGCACGCAAACGGCGCTCGACTACTATCATGAACTGTTGCCGGAGTTAAAGCAGCGAATCGCCGACGGCGTGGCGGCGGTGGAGGGCGAGCGGCTGCGGCTGTACTGGGAAGGCATGCCGATCTGGGGCCGCCTGCGCGACCTGGCCACGCAGTTCCTGGAATTACAGACCTGCGTGGTGGCCAGCACGTACGCCAACTCCTGGATTTTCACGGCCCTCGATGCGGCCGATCCGTTCAAGTCGATGGCCCGGGCCTACACCGAGCTGTTCATCGTCCGCTCCGACCCGGCCAAGGAGAGGTACATCCAGGAGATGATCGAGACGTTTAGCATGGACGGCATCATCTTTCACGATGCCAAGACCTGCCCGAGCAATACAAACTGCCGATATGGGATGGCGGAGCGCATCCAGGAGCGGCTAGGCGTCCCCTCGATCACCATCGCCGGCGACCTGAACGACCTGCGCTGCTACTCGGACGAGCAGGCCCGGACGCAGATCGAGGCATTTGTGGAGCAACTAGTGTAGTGCTGGACGAATCACACCACTGTCGGTTGTCGGTCGAGTACCTGCCCCCGCCAAGTAACGCCCGCCGGCCGAAGGCCGATGTAGCGTTGGGGCTCTGTCCCCAACGGAGCGAAGCGACCGGGGCCCCGCCCGCCGAAGGCCGATGTAGCGTTGGGGCTCTGTCCCCAACGGAGCGAAGCGACCGGGGCCCCGCCGTCCGAGAGGAGGGGTGCGAGAAAGGATTCTCGCACCAGCGGCCCGCCAAACACGTACCTCCACCGCTCGCCGGTGGTCTGTTAGGCGAAGAACTGTGGCAGGTACTCCAAGATGGCCTTGACCGTCGTGGCCACCTCTTCTTCATCGGCCTGGAGCGACTGGATGAAGGCTTCGATGAAGGTCCCGGCCAAGCCCGTGGCCGCGCTGCCCACCCCGCCCAGAACGGTGTCCCGCACGGTCGGGTCACAACTTTCGAGCACAAACAGGCCGCCTCCGGCCGCCAGCGTCAGCAGCCACTTCCGGCCCCGGTAAAACAAGGGTCGCATCCATATCTCCTTCTTGGTTGTTCGCCGTGCGGCGGCTCGGACGTACAAGCTCACGCCCGCAGGATACAATATCGGTGGACCTGCGTGAGCAGATTGACCAACCGAGCGGGAGGGCGAGGCTCCTGC
>JAGMDK010000054.1 GCA_023128695.1 Phycisphaerae bacterium | reverse complement strand
GGCTCCGTCCCGGACGTAGTCGTAGGTGAGCGTTTTCCCGCATCCTACGTCCGGGACGGAGCCCGGACGCTACATTCAGGACAGAGCCTAGTTTTTGGGCTTGGATTTTGCCGAGCGGGCCCGCGCCCGCCGGCGTTTTTTGCTGAACGCGATCGTCACCTTGTACTCCCCATCCTCCTCAAGTTCGCTCTGGACGGTATAGCCGCACTTATGGAAGAGCCGCAGCATGGTTAGATTGGTGGACAGCACGTCGGCTGTGAAACCAGCGATGCCGTGCGCGCGGGCCGCGTCGATCAGCGCGTTCAGCAGGATCGTGCCGATGCCCCGGCCTTGACAATCGTCGCGGACCAGGTAGGCCGAATCGGCGATGTTCGTGCGGGGATTCTTGCTGTAATGCGCGATGCCGATCATCTCGGCGTTCTCCGACGAATCGGTCAGCACGACCAGGGCCATGTCGGCGTCGTAATCGACGCGGAGGAACGCTTGCAGCTTCTCGTGCGGCAGGGCTTCGATCATGTGGAAGAAGCGGTTGTGGACCGACCGGTCGGACAGCTTGTAGAACATCTCCCGAAACAGCCGCTCGTCGGTCAGCTTCAACGGCCGCATGAAGGCCTTCGTCTTGTCACGCAGCGTGATCCACCGCTCCAACTCGTCCGGGTAGAGGGGCGTCGCGGGTGTCAGATCAATCTGATCGGCATATACCAGGTTGCGCGTCTTGGCCTCGTTCAGCAGACAGGGTCGGAACAAGGGATCGGCGATCTGGATCAAGGCCATGGCCCGCTCGCGGATGCTTTTGCCGTGCAGGTAGGCTACGCCATGCTCCGTCACGACATAGTGCACGTCAGCTCGGCTGGTGGTCACGGCGGCCCCCGGCTTGAGCTGCGCGACGATCCGGGAAATCGTTCCGTTGGCCGCGGTCGACGGCAGCACGATGATCGGCTTACCGCCTTTGGAGCGGGCCGCGCCGCGGGTGAAATCCACCTGCCCGCCGATGCCGTTGTAAAACACGATCCCCAGCGAGTCGGCGCAGACTTGGCCCGTCAGATCGACTTCGAGCGCGGCGTTGATCGAGATCATCTTGTCATTCCGGGCGATGATGTAGGGGTCGTTGACGTACTCGGTCGGATAGAACTCGACCGACGGGTTGTTGTCGATGAAGTCGTACAGCTTACGCGAACCCATCACGAAGCTGGCGACGGTTTTCCCCCGGTGCAGCGTCTTTTTCGCGTTCGTGATCACGCCCTTTTCAATCAGGGGGAGGATGCCGTCGCTGAACATCTCGGTGTGGATCCCCAGATCCTTGAAACCCTCCAGGTTGTGCAGGATGGCGTCAGGGATTTTGCCGACGCCCAACTGGAGCGTGGCACCGTCTTCGACCAGATTGGCGACGTGGCCGGCAATGCGTTGGGACAACTCGTCCGGCTCGCCCTGAACAGCCTCCAAGACCGGCTGGTCGCTGGGCACCAGCTTGTCGAGGTCGCGGACGTGGATCAAACAGTTGCCCCAAACACGTGGCATTTGGGCGTTGACCTCCGCGATGACCACCCGGGCGGATTCCGCCGCGGCCTTGACGATGTCGGTTGAGACGCCATAGGTGCAATACCCGTGCTCGTCGGGGGTGCTCACGCCGATCAGGGCCACGTCGATACCCACTCGGCCCGAGCGAAACAGCATGGGAATCTCGGAGAGGAAAATCGGGGTGTAGTCCGCCCGGCCTTCGGCTACGGCATTGCGGACGTTGGGACCGATGAAATAAGCATTGTGCCGGAACCGGTCGCTGAAGCGGGGCTGCGCGTAGGCGGCCACTCCGAGCGTGAGAATATGCACAATCTCAGTGTCGGCGAGGTCCTCCCGGGCGGCGAGCGCTTCAACCAGCGTGCGCGGCTCGGCGGCACCGGAGCCAAGAAACACCCGCTGTCCGTGACGAACACAGGCCACGGCCCGCTCCGCGGATACTACTTTGTCCGCGTATCGTTCCTGCCAGGCTGGTTTGTCTATGGTGCACATTGCTGCTCCTGGCAAACCGGACAGATGCCGTGCTGGTGCGAGATCCCTATCTCGCACCAGCGAAGATTTCGCGCACAAGCTCCGTCTGCGTCGTAGCCGATTTGGTCTGTTACCAGTGTACCTTATTCGCCGGCCAGTTTGAACGGATCTCGGGCAGACGGCCTCAAATATATGGGACGTTCAAGACCAGGTGGTAGACCGCTTGAGTTCTTGGGCCGGAACCGGTTCCGGAATCGGGTTTGCCGAACTAATAATCCAGCGATTCTTCTCAAATTATTCTCGCAATTCAGCCCGCGTGGAGTCATAATTGAATTATTATTGTCGTTTGTTGTATCGATACGTTGGTTTTTTACGTAATCATTATTGGAGATACTTGGGCATACCCGCCGCGGCAGGGTATGTGTGGCTGTAAGTGGATTTCTAACGTAGCAGAGGATGGCTTCCGAGAGCATTCCGCAGGCGTTGTCGGAGTCGTCTCTGGACTTGACGATGGTCGTGTCATTATCGATGTACGAATTCGCGGGTGTCGAGCCTAGAGGGAGAATGCGATGAGAAAGCTCGTGCTTAACGTGGAGACTTTGAGGAACTTGCAGAACGCGGAGTTGAGCCAGGTTGCAGGGGGACATGGTATCGGGAATAATATCGGGAACGGCTCTCGTTGCGGCTGCAACCCGGCCTATTTACATCCCGGTAAAGAATCTATTGTAATGTGCCATCTCCCGATCCCGCCTGATAGTTGTGGGATACATTGTGTTGCACCGTACCCTCTCGCCGTCGACGTGCCCGTCACGGTGCAGCCCGCGAGACCATAGCCCGATCTGTAAGGCTGCCGTGCTGGTGCGAGATTCCTATCTCGCGACAGCGAACCCAAGACTTGATGATGGTCGGGTCCTTATCGATGTACGGAGTCGCGAGTGTCGAGCCTAGAGGGAGAATGCGATGAAAAAGCTCGTGCTTAACGTGGAGACTTTGAGGAACTTGCAGAACGCGGAGTTGAGCCAGGTTGCAGGGGGAGATCCTCAGCATGGTATCGGGAATAACAAGGCTTATAATAAGTATAAAGAAACTATTAAATTGTGCCATCTCCCGATCCCGCCTACTATTGTTTGTGTGGAACCTCAGCCTCTCGTCGATCTTCTGTAAGGTTGTCGATAGCTTCAACCCCCCGTAAGATCAGCGGTCGGCGGGTCGCGTGCGGGTGCTCCGTCCCGTTTCGCCGGCCCGGAGGGCAGGCGAACGGGATAGGGCACCCCCGCCATGGAAGGGAGGGCGAAGCTCCCGCTGAGCCGCAGCGACTTTGGCTCGGCAGGAGCCTCGCCCTCCCGTGAGAGCCTTGCCCGCCCGTTGCGTTTCGTGACTATGGGGAGGGTTGCTCCAGGAACTTAGCCGGTGGCCGCAGGGCGCGGTACTCGGCGGCTTGGTCGGGCCGCTCCCAGGCCTCATACAACTGGATAATGCGATCCAGGGCCATTCCTGTGCGGCGGTGCTGTTCTCCCTTGGCCTCCTTGACCGCCAGGTAGCCCCGCAGCACGAGTGGTTGGGCTTCTTCGTACCGTTCCAAATGAGTCAGGCACTCTCCGAGTAGCGACTCCGCCTCAGCGTACAGCCAATTTTCCTGAGGAGGTGTTTTTCGCCAGATGGCCAAGCCTTCGCGGAGGCGTGGCTCCCCGATTTCAGGCCGGCCTCTTTCCGAGAGTGAGGACCCCAGGCCAATGAGTGCTCCGCCAACGTCGCGATGTTCACCCCCGAGCAGGTCGCGGTAGATCTCCAGGGCCTCGAGGTAGAGCCCTTCAACCTCCTCGTATGTGCGCATTTCTCGCAGCACGACCGCGAGGTTCATCAGACTCTCACTGACGTCCAAATGCTTGTCGCCCAAATGCAGTCGGCGGAGCTTCAGCACGTCGCGGTGCATCTGTTCGGCGGCGGCCAGATCAACCATGGGGCGAAACAGATTGGCCAGGCAGTTCATAATGTCAGCTTCGCGGAGGGGTTGATCGCCGACTTGCCGATAGATGGCTAGAGCCTGATTGTAGGATGACCGGGCCGCCTGGTATTGGTAGATGGTATGCTGCAACTGCGCCAGGTCGAACAGACTGTCCGCCACGTCGCAGCGCTGGTCTCCCGGCAGGCTACGGCGCAGCTCGAGAGCCTGGCGGAAGAGCGACTCGGCCTTCTTGTACTCACGTTCACTGTACTTCAGATTGGCAAGATCGGTGAGACTCTCGGCGATGTCCGGGTGGTTGTCTCCCCACAGTTCGCGCCGGATCGAGAGCGCTTGAAGGTACAATGGTTCGGCCTCGGCGCAGTCACCCATGTCTCGCAGCAAGTGGGCCAGGCTGCGCAAGGCGGTCGCGAAGCGGGCGGGCTCGTCGGTGGCGAACTGCTTTCGGAGGGCCAGGGCGGCGCGCAGATGCGGTTCGGCGTCATCATATAATTCGAGGCTGCGATAGGATGAGCCGATCGTCTCCCGAAAAGCCGCTTCGATTTGCGGCTGGTCGGCAAACCGGGATTTCAACCGGAGGGAGGCCTCGTCCAGGACCTGGCGGACGGTGACGTTACTCCCATGGGCCTGGGAGGGATTGGCCGCGGCGAGCATGTCGTCCAGGATGAAAGCCATGATCTGGTCTTTGTCCTGCTCGGCGGTGACGGCCAGATCGCGCTGGCGCGCGGTCGCGGACAACTGAATCCTCATCGTGGCAATGAACACCAGCAGCGCCGCCAGTACGAACGCCAGGGAAACGAAGACTACCTTGTGGCGGGCAACCAGCTTCCGGAATTGGTACATCGTCCTGGGCGGGCGCGCCAGGATGGGCTGATGAGTGAGGTAGCGCTCGAGGTCCTCGGTCAGCGCCAAAGCACTCTGGTAGCGGCGGGACGGTTCCTTCTCCAGAGCCTTGAGGGTGATGGTCTCCAGGTCTCCGAGCAGTGCGCGGCGGAAGATGCTCGGTCTGCGGGGTGTTTCTTCGCAAATGATGCGTATGGCCTCGGGCACCGCGGCCCGGTTGAGGTCGTAGGGCAGGCGTTCGGTCAGTAACTCGTACAGAACGACGCCGAGGGAGTAGGTGTCGCTGCGGAGATCGATTTCAGCGGGATTGCCGCGGGTTTGTTCGGGGCTCATGTAGGGCAGGGTGCCCATGATCTTGCCGGTTTCGGAGATCACCGTGGTGATGACCACGTCCGCGTCGGTGAGGCGCGCCAGGCCAAAGTCCAGGATTTTCGGGTTCCCGTCGGCGTCGATGATGATATTCGACGGTTTGAGGTCGCAGTGGATCACGCCGTGTTGATGCGCGTAATTGACGGCCTGGCCGATTTTGAGGAACAGTGTCAAGCGCTCCGGCAGGGGCATTTCTCGCTCGCGGACGTATTCATTCAGCGGAACGCCGCGGGCCAGTTCCATGGTGAAAAAGTGCTGTCCCTCGGGTGTTTGTCCGGCTTCGTAGATCGTGGCGATCGCCGCGTGCTTCAAGCGGGCCAGGATTTGGATTTCTCGGCGGAAGAGTTTGAGGTGGAACTCGTCGGCGTATAGCCCGGGAAGCACCTTCAACGCCACGCGCCGACGCGGCTCGAGTTGTTCCGCTTCATACACCACGCCCATCCCCCCCCGGCCGATCTCGCGGCAAATCTGGTAATCGGCCACACGTGATTGGGATTCGAGACCGACGAAGAGCCGCGTTTGACTGCTGAACAAGTCTTGAAACAACTCGCCCAGGCGCGGACCGCCGGGCTCTTCTGACTCCAGCAGAAGGTCGAGTTGGCTCCCGTCGCCGTGCCGAATGGCTTCCAGAGCGTGGTCTAAGGGGTCCTCCACGCCGGCCGACGGATCGCGCTCGATGGGAAGTGCCATGGCTCTACCTCATCTTGCTTTCGCCTTCGTCCTGCATCTTCCTTCGCAGGGTCAGGAGGGCGCGCTTGAGCAGTTGCCGCGCCGTGGCCGGTTGGGCCAGGCCCATCTCCCGGGCGATCTCGGCCATCGGCAGGGCGTCGAAAACGGCTAAGGTGATGACCTCGCGATAGCGCGGCTTCAACTGGCCCAATTCCGCCATGAGTCGAGCGATTTGCTCCGCCCGCGCCGCCGCGCTGCCCGGTGACGTGCCGCTGGCAGAGAGCAGTTGCCACAAGGGATGCGCGCCCGAGGGACGGCACACCGTCGAATCGAGCGAGCGGATCGGCCGCCCGTCGGCGACGCCCTTTTGCTGGCGGCTGAGCAGGTCAGAAACCTTGTGCCTCACGATCTGTGAGGTGAAGGCTCGCAAACCGCGGGCCGTTTGGTTCTCCAAGCGCGTGATGCCGGGCGTCAAGGCGACCATGACTTCTTGTGTAACCTCTTTCAGGCCGTCGATTTGTGCCACGGGCGGACCGAGACGCGCGATCACCATGAGCCGGACCCACGGCTCCAGGGCTTCCAGGACGCGCGTACGCTCGGGTTCGGCACCTTCGGCTGCCGCGCGAACCATCTCGTCTGTCATTTCCGGCATCTCGGACATGGGTGCGACGATTGTAACATACCATCGCACCCCTGTACGCCCCGCGGACGCCCCCTAGGCATCCACCGTGGCGTGGCCGGCTCTTATTTCTTAGTCGCCGGTCGGCAGCTTTCGTGACGCTTGATTCGAGTTTTTTTGTTCTGAACCGCGCCCGGTCCAAGTTTCCTCGAAAAAAAACGTCACGCCCGGCGTTGTTTAAAGACTAATAAAACAGGAGGTGTTGCCGCCTTCCGGCTGGCCTGCTGTCCGGTCGCCGGGTTTGGCGGAACGACGCCCCAGTGATCGTGAGCGGCGAGATGAGACCAAGTGTGGCTCGCCACCCGTCTTGTTTGATCTGGAACGGTGGTATGAGAGGTGTGGTCGGGCCCGCCAAACCAGGAGAATGCCATGAAGAAATTGGTGCTGAACAAGGAGACGGTGAGAGTTCTACAGGATTCGGATCTTAGGCAGGTGGCCGGCGGCGCACCCGACAACCTTGCGGTAGCCGTGCAAACGGAACCCGTCGTCACGTTTAGTGGTTGTGTGACCTGGAGTTGCCCATGTGGCAGTTCAATTACGGACACAACGCCCACAACGCCTGTCTACCGAGCAGTGGAGCCGGCGGCGCCTATGCCATTGGCCTAGCAGCCTAACGGGACGAGGCCCCGGCCTCGTGGACACCGCCCGCGACCGGGGCCGTCCCAAATGCGATTTTTTGCACAACGACCACAACGAGAGTGTGGGAGGAAACACAAAACAGTTCGGCAGCCGGTATTGGATCGGCGGCCACTATATCTGAGTAGTTTTAGGAGGTGTCCTATGAAGTCACGAGTTTGGAGAGGTTTGGCTGTTTGCAGTTTGGCAGTGTTGGTCTGTACCGCGTTCGCTCTGAACGATCAGAACGTACAAACGACCGATAAAGCTACAGAGGTCATTGCCCCTGAGCCCCAGTCGAGCGACGATTGCATCGCGGTGACCCACGAAGAGCTAATGGAGATGGGCTACGGCCAGATCGACATCGAGCCACACCAGGTTGCATGTGTTATGACCGTCGATGGATACATGCGCTTCCAGACGGTCGCCAAAGGAAAATGGAGCGCATTTGGCTGGTGCGGTCCGGGTGACCCCGACATGAGCCCCTGTGCCTGCGTCTATCCCCCGTTGAAGCTCTGCATTCTTCCGTCGCGTCCGTCTTTTGAGAGCGTCATTCGTGACGTATGTGTCTGGGAGGATTTCTGGGCTGCCCATTCCTTCGGCCCCATGCCGACGCCCCCGCCCGAGATCGATTTCGACAACTACGCGGTTATCGCCGTCGTGCTTGGAGAACGCGACAGTTGCGGGTACGAGGTGACGATCACATCGATTCGGCTCACGGACTGCGGCGTCCGGGTGCGCATTAACGAGTGCGTCCAGTTGTGGTGCACGCCGCGCATCGTGAATCCCTATCATTTTGTGAAGATTCCGAAGTCCTGCATCCCGTTCTCGCGGCGGATTTGCTTCGACCATGGCGGACTGGAGCCGGCCGTGGCGATTGAACGCAAGGCTCTCAGCAGTGAGTTAGAGTAATACCGAGCGAGGGTGCCGTACAAACAACGAGGGAATCGAACTCTGACCCAAGGGATCGGCGGCTGGTGTGCATGCTGTTCGCACACGGGGCGCCGATTTCCGTTTGTATTGCTTATGTGATTGTGCCCGCTTCTTGGGCTCATACACATCCAACCCGATAGGTTCACCGCAGAGTACGCTGAGTTCGCAGAGATGCGAGCATTTCAGTTTTGAACCGCGCCCGGCCCAAGTTTCCAAAAAAATATCGTTACCTCTGGGGCGGTTCGGCAACTAATAAGGAGAGGCGTTTTCGACGTCAGACTGTTATGCGATCGTGCCGTCGTCGTTCGCCAACGGCAGACTCGTCGGAACGACGGATTGAGGCAGCCCGGTATAGAAAAAAAACACTATGTCTAACCAGCCACATGGTCAAGTTTGGCGTATATACAAAAGGAAGGTGTTTATAGTGTTCAGACACCTGGAGGCACGTATTATAGCTATTGGAGATACGCGGGTCGCCAACGGGTGTAGTCGGGAATGAGAAGATTGTGTCAATAAGTCAAGACGGCCATTGGGAGCGGTTACGGCCGGACAAGGCAGAGTGACGTACACGGGCTTCGATACGGTTTGGCGTTGCCGGTTGAAACCGGCAAAAGATGGAGGCAGGGCTCGGAAACGGTGCTTGTCAAGCGTTGAGAGCCGCTTGGAAGCAGGAGTGGACAAAGCAGCACGGCAGGTTTTGTTGGTTCACTGACAATCGTAGTACAAGGAGAAAACCATGAAAAAGCTGGTGCTGAACAAAGAGACCGTCAGAGTTCTGCAAGATTCGGAGTTGCGGCGTGTGGCCGGCGGCATACCCGACGTTGCTCATCCCGTGCACACGTGGGACTGCGTTTGCCCCACGTGCGGGAGTACGACTAGCGACTACGGTGAGGGTACGGCCGGGATCAACATCCCAGAGGCCGTGCCTGATCATCTGTTCAAGCCGTAGCAGTCCGCCGCAATGGTCGGCGGCGGCTGAAAAATGTAGCGGCCGGGCTCCGTACCGGCCGAAGAACGTGGAAAAATACTTCGCTGTAGGCGACGGCCGGTACGGAGCCCGGCCGCTACAGGACTTTTACGGCGGAGTGCTAGCCTTAGTGCTCTAACAGCCCGTTGATAAAGCGGTTGTCTTGAGTTGTGGTTGTATCATTGGCGCTTGCCCGAGAAGGAGAAAGCCATGAAAAAGCTGGTGCTGAACAAAGAGACCGTCAGAGTTCTGCAAGATTCGGAGTTGCGGCGAATTGCCGGCGGTGACGGCGATCCGGCCCGCATAGGTAACTACGGGTACACGGATCCGATATCAAGAACTTGCCCCTGTCCGAGTTCAATAACAGATGGAGGAGGAGGCCTGTATCAAGAGGCTTTTGCGCTAGTTGGTAGAGAAATGAATCCAATAGAAGATACTGTATATGGGCCACAAGGGTAACTTGAGTTGAGGTGTGAGAAGATTATAGAAAACGTGGAAGTCAACGCTTCAGCTCAACCAACCATACAAGGAGTTTGCCATGAGAACTACTAAGAAACTGGTGTTGAACAAGGAGACCGTCAGGACGCTCCAGGATGAGGACTTGCGGCAGGTTGCCGGGGGCCAGATGGCCGTGGCGGACCATATCATCATCTCCACGGTCACGGTGTGGGCGTGCCCTACGGGGTTATGCAACGCTGTGCAGCCGCCACCCTTTGTGCCGCAAGATTCCCCGAGGGTCCTTGACTAGAGAGCGCCGAACAAAACGTGTGGCACAGGCTTCCAGCCTGTGGGCCCGTCGGCACGCCAGTCCTGGGCAAGGCCGAAGGATTGCCGGTGCCGCACCTGGTTATGTTATGTGCTCTTACTCTTTTCAGTCCAAGGAGGCCTGTTTAGGTCCATGACAAAAGGAGAATGCCATGAAGAAACTGATGTTGAACAAGGAGACCGTTAGAGTTCTACAGGATTCGGATCTCAGGCAGGTGGCCGGCGGCGCGCCTGACAACAAAGTTGCCATGCAGGTAGAGCCCGACACGAAGAGCTGCGTGACGTGGAGTTGCCCGTGCGGCAGTTCGATGACGGACGCGACGCCTGTGTTCCGAGCAGTGGAGCAGCCGGCGGTGCCTCAGCCAATGCAGTAGCCGCCTAATGTAAATGGCCCCGGTCCGTGGCCGCCGACTGCGACCGGGGCCGTCTCTGATCCGAATCGTGATCCGCGTGTAACTGCCCAAGTACAGACGGGAAAGGAGCATATTGTAACTTGCGGTTTGGCTAATGCTTACCAAAAAGGAGAGAGTGATGAAAACTGCCAAGAAACTCGTGCTCAACAAGGAAACCGTCAGGGCTCTGCAAGAATCGGAGTTGCTGCGCGTCGCGGGTGGAGCCAACCCGAATGGACTAGCTGCTGCCGGGTACGGTAATCCGGCCGGCATCGAACACAGACCAACAATCATAACTGGTCCTGATTGCCGTTTCGTTACCGGCGGCTGTATCGTTACCGGCGACGTCACATGCAGTTGTCCTCTGATCAATCCAATCCAAGGACAACCCAACTGGTAAGGAAGCCGTTATTGGATTTCTGTAAGCATTCAGCGGTCAGCAATC
>JAGMDK010000539.1 GCA_023128695.1 Phycisphaerae bacterium | reverse complement strand
TACTTTATTTGTGCGCGATTCCTTAGTCCACTTCGCCGTGGACCCGGATGCGGTCTACATGACCACGAGGCTCGCAGAGAAGAAGACTTTCTTCCTGCCGTTCAATCTCGGCGACGGCACGGGGGCCGGCAATCCGGAGAACCCGGACGGCTACAAGACCGCCTACCTGTGGGAGCAGGTCTGGCAGCGGGATTCGCTGCTCGACATTCTGGCTCGCTTCATCCACCTCCAGGTCGAGGAGAAGAAAATCGGCGGGCGGAAAATCCGTAAGGAGACGATGATTTTCCCCCGCTACCATCAGCTCGACGCCGTGCGAAAACTCGAAGCCGATGCAAAAGCCGCCGGAGCCGGAACAAACTACCTGATTGAGCACTCAGCCGGCAGCGGAAAGAGCAATTCCATCGGCTGGCTCGCTCACCGGCTCGCAAGCCTTCACAACGCCCAGGACGAGAGGGCCTTCGATTCCGTCGTCGTCATCACTGACCGGCTTGTGCTTGACCAACAGCTTCAGGACACGATTTACCAGTTCGAGCACAAGCAAGGCGTCGTCGAGAAAATCGACGAGGACTCGACGCAGCTTGCACAGGCCCTAAAGGCCGGCACGCCAATCATCATCACGACCCTTCAGAAGTTTCCGTTCGTCGCCGAGAAGGTCGGCGACCTTCCGGACCGAAAATACGCCGTCATCATCGACGAAGCTCATAGCTCGCAGTCGGGAGAGAGTGCAACCGAACTCAAGGGCGTGCTCGCCGCGGATAGCATCAAACAGAAGGCGAAGGAAGAAACCGAGGCCCAAGGGCTTACCGACCACGAGGAAGAGATTCTCAAGACGATGCTCAAACGGGGGAAGCAGCCCAACATCAGCTTCTTCGCGTTTACGGCCACCCCGAAGTACAAGACGCTGGAAGTCTTCGGCCACCAGGGGCCGGACGGTAAGCCCCTCCCCTTCCACCTCTACAGCATGAGGCAAGCCATCGAGGAGGGTTTCATCCTCGACGTGCTCAAGAACTACACGACCTACCGCACCTACTACCGGCTCATCAAATCTATCGAGGATGACCCGCAAGTAGACAAGAGCAAGGCCGCAAAGGCCCTTGCGCGCTTCATGAGCCTTCACCCACACAACATCGCCCAGAAGACCGAGGTCATGCTTGAGCACTTCCGCACGTTCACGCGCCACAAAATCGCCGGCCGGGCCAAAGCGATGGTGGTCACAAGCTCGCGGCTCCATGCCGTCCGCTACAAGCAGGACTTCGACGAATACATCAAGGAGAAAGGTTACACGGGCATCAAAACGCTCGTGGCGTTCTCAGGCACGGTCGAAGACCCGGACGCCGCCGGCGTCAGCTACACCGAGCCCGACATGAACCGCGAGAACGGTGGCAAGCCGATTTCCGAGAAACGGCTTCCGAAGAAGTTCGCGACCGACGAGTACAGCGTTCTCATTGTGGCCGAGAAGTATCAAACCGGCTTCGACCAGCCACTTCTGCACACGATGTACGTCGACAAACGGCTGGCGGGCATTCAAGCCGTGCAAACGCTCTCCAGGCTAAACCGCACTTGCACTGGCAAGGAAGACACATTCGTCCTCGACTTCGTGAACAAGCCCGAAGAGATTCTCGAATACTTTAAGCCCTATTACGAGCAGACGGCCGTAGGTGAGCAATCTGACCCGCGTCAGCTCTACGACCTCCAGGCCCGTATGGACGAGCAGCACGTCTACCACCAAGACGAGGTCGAAGGATTCTGCGAGGTCTTCTTCAAGCCCAAGGCCACCCAGACGCCAAGCGACCACGCGAAGATGAACTCATTTATCGACCCCGCGGTTGCTCGTTTCAAGGCACTCGACGAAGACGCCCAGGAAGAATTCCGGGGATTTCTGCTCACGTTCCGAAACCTCTATTCGTTCCTCTCGCAGGTCATCCCGTACCAGGACTCAGACCTCGAAAAGCTCTACACATACACGCGTTTCTTGCTCTCGAAGCTCCCGCGTCGAGCATCAGGGCCGCACTACCACTTCGAGGATGAGGTTGGCCTCAAGTTCTACCGACTCCAGAAAATCAGCGAGGGCTCCATCAAGCTTGAGCCGGGAGAAGGTGGCGAGGTAACCGGACCGACCGCCGTCGGCACCGGTAAAGCCAACGAGATCAAGGTTGAGTTGTCTCGGCTCATCGACCTCATCAACGAACGCTTCGGCACAGACTTCACCCCAGCCGATGAGCTCTTCTTCAATCAGATTCGAGAAGAGGCCATCGCAGACGAGAATCTCCGCCAGGCCGCCACAGCCAACACCATGGAGAACTTCAAGTTCGTCTTCGACAAAGCCCTTGAAGGCCTCTTTATCGAGCGAATGGAGCAGAACGAGGAGCTTTTTGCCCGCTACATGAACGACCCCGATTTTCAACGAATCGTCGCCGAGACCCTGCTCCGCCAGGTCTACGAACAGATTCGAAACGACGAGGCCGCCGCATGAACCCCCCAGTGGCGCGGTACAATAAAACATCGGGACGGCGGCGTAATTAACCGCCAATCGCTGCCCGGCGTCACGCTCTAACACCATCCGGCGTTACGTACGGGCGGCGGCCCGGATTGAGGGCAGTGCACAATGCCGCCAGCAACCGACGTTTCACAACATGTTGAGGCACTTATTTCTGAAGTAGAGCGTGTCGTTCGCCAGCACTGCAACCCAGACAATAAGGTGGGCTTTCTCGATGCGGAGCAGCGCAACGCCGCGTACCGTCGAGTAGGGTGCTTGAGCCAAGGCGTCTTTGATTGCCTGCGGCCACGCATCGGCGACGCCGCCGCGCAAGATCTCCGTGGTGCGGTCTTGTCTCGGGTGAAGCGGCTGCTCAATTGGGCTGATGCCGAAAGTTACGGGGATCCGAATATCGTGGAGCGGCATAAAGCGCGGCGCCTCGCAGCGCTTCGTCGCGAATATGAGACGACCGACCTGCCACTGGTCTTTACCTCACTTCGCAATTCTATAGATGGCGCTGTGCGTGATAGCCACGTGTCGAAAGACTCGATACCTTGTGCGTGGCTCCGAAGCATCGTTCCGCAGCGTGTTGTGAAGGGAGCTTCGGACAAAGTTGCTCTTTACCTGAAACGCCGCGATGTTCACATCTTCAAGGTTGGCGGCCGGAATCACTGTGAACGGAAAGACGCACTACGCGTGTTTCAACGTCACCGACGCATCCGCGAATTCATAGAAGAGTACGGGAAAGACACCGACTGACAATTGAATCGCCCTCTTGCACCTTCTCTCACCGGCATTCACCTTCGGCTTGCCGCACGAGACGCTTTTCGTTCTGTGAATATAGGGGTTTCCTGCGATTCGCTTCTCACCTTTGTGAGTGTGTTTCGATGAACGTGTCTGGCGGTCACCGGGACTGCCACAAGCAGACACCGTTTTTAGGAATACACCGTGAAGACACAAGCCAACGCCACCAGCGGGCGAACCGTTGGGCCGGAGCCGCGACCGGCCACAAACGCGGAACTTCTGGACGTGCGGGCGGTGGCCACACTGCTCGACTGCTCACCGAGGCACATCTACCGATTATCCGATGTTGGGCGGATGCCGCGCCCCGTGAAGCTCGGGCAATTGGTCCGCTGGCGACGGGCTGTGCTGATGGAGTGGCTTGATGCCGGATGTCCGTCGGTGCGCAGCGTGCGCGGGGGTGCGCGATGACCGAGCTGGGATACACCGCAACCGCCGACCGCGCCGGCGCGCTCGCCTGGCTCGATAGACACCCGAACCGGCCCGAACCGGCTGCTGCTGAAACCGATGCCGAGCTACCGCTGTTCGCGGCAAGCGAGCAAAGGGGAACGAGATGAAGAAGGGCGGCGGGGCCCCAGCGCTTTCATCGCGGCCGCGCGACCCTGTCTTGCGGACCATTTGGCGTGTGAGTATCGCGGATGACCTGACTCCGACGGAGCGAATCGCGCTGTTGGCGTTGTGGCGATATTTGCATGGGGAGCGAAAGCCCATCGGTCCCGCGCTGCTGGCCGGGCTGATCGGCGTGGCGCGGGACACAGCCCGGATCATTCTGCGTGACCTGCGCCACAAGGGATACGTGGGATGCGATGGCAGCCGCGAACGCAAGACCGGCAAGGCGGCGGAGCGCTGGCTCACCGACCATATCAAGTGGCCGGCGAGCAAGCGGAAGGTGGGTACAGGCATACCTACCCCAGAGGTTCAGGGGGTGGGTACAACCATACCCGGGTACAACCATACCCGGGTACAACGATACCCGGGTACAGCCATACCCTTAAAGGTGGGTACAGGGATACCCGCTGACCTAGGGGTCCGACAAGCAGCCCCTACGTCGGAGCCCGACACGGGGCTGCAAAAAGAGGGGGATTTAGGGGGCGACGAAGTGCATATCGCGGACCTGTTGTGCGGGGAGGGCGAGTCGTGAGCGACCGGCGAGCCGAGCTTGACGCCCTGAAACGCGATCGGGCAGCGCTGGTGCGAGCGCTGGAAGACGCGGGCGCGACCGTAAACGGCTCGGCGCTCCGGTGTCCATTCCACGACGATGAACGGGCAAGTGGCGGGATTCACCAGAAAGACGGCGTGTGGTTCTACACCTGTCACGGTTGCGCGTGGAACGGTGACAAACGGTCGGGCGATGTGTTGGACGTGGTACGCCGCTCGCAAGGTGTTGACTTCAAAGGCGCGCTTCACGTGCTGGGTGTCGAGGCGCCACACGCCCGCAGAAGTGGCGGAAACGGGGCGCCATGCGACGCAGCGGCTTCGGGTGACGGGTCGGGGTCGGCCCAAACCCGAAATCGACGCAGACCGGCTTGCGCGCGAAGCGGCGCAACGGCTCCAGGCGGACAAGGCCGCACTAAAAAAGCTATGGAATACTCGGGCGGTCGATGTTGATACGACGCAGCGGTTCGGCGTGGGCATCAGCGCGGATCAGCGCTACTGGACCTTCCCGGTGTCCGACGGTGGAGGCGTGGTCGCGGTGAAGCACCACCGCGTCAATCCGGCGGGTGACGGGCCAAAGTGTTTTTGGCTTCCGAAGGGCACCGAGTCACGACGGTTGTTCCCGGTGTGGCTGGACGCGCCCGGCCCGGCGTGGCTCTGCCCCGGTGAGTTGAAAGCACTGGCCGTGATTGCGGCGGGACGGTCGGCGGTCGGTATCACGGCCGGCGAAACGACGGACTTGCCCGACGGGCTGGCGAAGCTGCTGCGCGGCCGGGCTGTCGCGGTGGTCGGCGACAACGACCGACAAGGACGGGAGTGGGTACGGAAAACGCTGGCGACGCTCGGCGACGCTGAGATTGACGCACGGGCGGTTGACCTGGGGCTGGGCAAAGCGGACGGGTTGAAAGACATCGGCGACCTAATCCGCCAATGGGCGATTGACGATGTAAAAGGGCCGGAAGCAATCGCGGCCGCGCTGGACGATGCATACGAGCGCTCTGACCCGTGGCGTTCGTTTACGCTGGCCGGGATATGGGCGGATCGGGCGACGTGGGCGGGCGTGGTGCACGTTCCGACCCGACTGCGGGAGCTTGACAACGGCTTGGGCGGCGGGCTGCGCGTCGGCGGTATGCACCTGTTCGTCGGCAAGTCGGGGCGGGCGAAGTCGCAAACCGTCACACAGATTGCCGTCAACGCGGCGGCGGCGAGCGTTCCGGTCGGGTTCGTGTCGCTCGAAATGTCCCGGCGCGACCTGGCACACTTGGTTGCGGCGAACCTAGCGGACGTGCCACGCTCGTTGATCGGTAACGGGCGGCTGTCGGGCGAGTATGCGGAGCGGTTACGGCAGACCGTCCAGCGCGACGCGGGCTTACCGCTTACGCTGGTCGATGATGCGTTCTGGCAGGGTCCGCTGACACGTTCTAGTTTGGCTCGTATTGTCGCGGACGGCTGCCGACGCTTTGGCTGGTGGCTTGTCGTGCTCGATTATCTCGGGCTAGCAGTCTGTCGGACTT
>JAGMDK010000538.1 GCA_023128695.1 Phycisphaerae bacterium | reverse complement strand
GCCACGGGGAGCTTCTTCCATCAGGAGACGGACCTGTCGATCCCGTCGCGCGGCTCTCCGCTGATCTTCACCCGTTACTACAATAGCAAGGCCGCCGCACCGGGGCGAAAGGCAGCCAAATCCAACCGGACGAGCGAGACGGGCAGCAAGACGGCCACACCCCAGCCGGCGAGCACGAAGCAGGGTAAGCCTTCCAGTGCTGACGCCAAGAAGCACGACGAGCCCCCGCCCGGCAAAGACCAAGGGCAGGCTGCCGGCTCGTCCCAGCCCCGACCCAAGACGGAGGACCGCAAATGAGGAACGTCTTGCCTTACGGTAATCGGTCCCCACGGTTCCTTCTGTTGGCTCTGGCTTGCCTTCTCGCAGGAGCCAGCAGCGCCGCTGCGGACCTCAACGGTGGTCTCGTCGGCTACTGGAGCTTTGACGAAGGCGAAGGCGATACGGCGTACGACTACTCCGGAAACTGGAATGACGGAAGCGTAGATGGGGCTTCTTGGACTGGGGGGATATCTGATTCGGCCTTGTATTTCGATGGCGAGGATACCGTCGATGTGCCGGACGACGAGAGCCTTGATCTGACGAACACGATTACTGTCTGTGCTTGGGTCCAGATACCAGGGGAACTCTCGCATTACGGTGATGTTGTAAACAAGGAACAGTACTCAACTGCGCAGGGGGGGACGCAACTTGGTTATTTACTTCGTATTCGCACCAATGAGACACCGCTGTTTGTGGTCGCGAATAAGACACAAGGCGTGGGAAGCGCGGGTGCTGCACTATCGTCTATAGTAATGCAGCCAGACGTCTTCTATCACATTGTAGGTACTTACGATGGGGAACGCGTCAGAGTGTACGTGAATACCGTGCTCGCGGGAGAGAATTTGTACAGTGGTGGGATCGGAACAAACAACAAGATCCTTACCTTTGGTGGTCTACGCGGCGTACCTAATTTCACTGGGACGATCGACGAAATTCGCATTTACGACAGAGCATTGGGCCACGACGAGATACTCGACCTCTACTGGAGCACTAACCACCCTGATCCGCCAGAAGACACGACTGACGGCGACCAAGTGGAGATCTCAGGCACAAGCAACGACCCCGTCAACACGGCCACAGGGAGCTTCTTTCATCAGGAGACGGACCTCTCAATCCCGTCACGCGGCTCACCTTTGACCTTCACCCGCTATTACAACAGCAAGGCTGCCGCACCGGGGCGCCGGACGGGCGCTTTCTGCGGCAGACAAATCTTGAGCAAGCTGGCATCGGCCAGAGAAGATACAAGTGGTTCCATTTCGGGATTTGAAACGATGGCCTTCGATGGGAAGGCCGGCATAGAAGGAGGACAACAGATGATACTATCTGGCAAACGAAGAGGTTCTTTTGTGGCTGCTGCGGTTATGGCCGCGGTTGTGGGATTCACGGGCGCGGACGCTGTGCTCGCGGACCCAGGCGGCGGTCGAGGCGGCTATGACCGGGCGGCCAGCGACTGGCCCATGGGCCCCGGCTGGACGCATTCGTACTACATCTGGTTTGAGCCGGACGCCCCGGACGAGCAGGTGGCGGTGCACTGGGGCGATGGCCACGCCGACTATTGGATGGATGACGGCGAGGGCGGCTACGTCATGTCCGTGCCGGGGGTCTACGACAAAATCGTGGACAACGGCGACGATACGTGGACGCTGACCCGGACGAACGAGGACGTCTACGACTTCGACACCAACGGCCGGCTCACGTCGATCACGGACAAGAACGCCAACGTGACAACGCTGGCGTACAACGATGCGAACGTGCCGCTGTACGTCACGGACGTGACAGACTCGGTCGGCCGCACACTGGTGCTCGTTTACGTGGATGTGGGTGGTGACGAGTGGCGTCTGCAGAGCATCACCGACTGGACCGGCCGCGATGTGCAGTACAGCTACACCGACGGCAACCTGACCCAGGTCACGGACGTGATGGAAGAGACCGTCGACTACACGTACGACACGAACGGCTACCTGGACACGATCACCGAGCAGCGTGGCGTCAGGGTCGTTGAGAACACCTATGACGCCGATGGCCGGGTCCTCGAACAGCTCGACGGCAACGATAACCCGACCACGTTCGTCTACCCCGACGGCCGCGGCGAGAACGAAACGACGATGACCTTCCAGATCACCGTCCCAGGTGAGGGCGAACCTCACGCTCTTGAGGTCAAGCACCCGCACGAGGATCGGTACAAGCGCCAGCTTGCGGTCAAAGACGCGCTAGGCGAGACGGTCGAGTTCGGCTACGACGGCATGTTCAACCGCAACAAGATCACCGATCGCAACGGCAACCTGACGCAATTCGAATACGACGAGCACGGCAACGTGCTCTCCGCCACGGAGGCCGACGATCCCGAAGACCCGGACGACGGGGGCACCACGGCGGTGGCCTACGACGATCCCGATTTCGTACACCAGCCGACGCAGATGACCGACGCCCTGGGCTACCTGACCGAGTGGAACTACGACACTAACGGCAACGTGGCCACGGAAAAGCGTTACCTTGATCTAGAGCAGACCGAGTACGTCGAGAAGGGTTGGACCTACAACGATCTTGGCCAGCGGCTTACCGAGACCAATGAGCGGGGCAACGTCCATCAGTGGATCTACGACCCCGTCACCACGCTGCTGACCGAAGAGATCGACCGTGCGGGCAACCACACCTGGTACGGCTACGATGACCTCTGGCGGCGGATCTGGGTGACCGACGGCCGCGGAACAGGGCCGGAAGACCCGTATTACACGACCTACTACTTCTACGATGACGCCGACCGGCTGATCCGGATCGAAGGCCCACCGCTGCCTGATGCCCCGGACGGCATCACTCAGTGGTTCGGCTACGACGAAGTAGGCAACCGCAAGTGGGTCACCAACGGCCGGGGCAGCATGGCCGAAGACCCGGACCACACGACCTACTTCTTCTACGACAACAACCGCAACATGATCCGTAGCGAGGCGCCGCTGGACGGCAATCCGCAGTATAGCGTGACTCGGCACGCCTACGACGAACTCAACCGCAAGGTGAAGATATTCGACGCCAACAACTCCGATCCGGAGAACGGATCCGAGACGTACATTCTCAACGATGCCGGCCGGCTGGTGGAGAAGCACGACGCCGAGGGCAACATCTGGACCTCTGCCCACGATGCCCAGGGCAACCTTTTGAGTCAGAGCCAGCCGAGCGATACCGATCCTACCGGCATCACTGTCTTCCATGAATACGACGCCATGAACCGGCGGGTGCTGACCTACGACGAGTTGGGCAACGAGACGCACTTCGAATACGACGTGCTCGGCCGCTTGGCCAGGCAGACCGACGCCGAGGGCAACGAAACGGACTTCAGCTACGACGCTCTGGGCCGGCTTGTCTGCGTGGTGGATGCCGAGGGCGGCTGGACGGAGTACACCTACGACGCGACCGGCAACCTGATCGAGATCGAGGACGCCAACGACGGCGTCATCAGCACGCGCGAGTACGACGCGCTAGGCCGGCTCATCCTGGCCAAGGATGGCAACCACAACATCTACGAATACGACTACGACGAGATCGGCAACCAGATCTGGGTCAGGGACGCCAAGGGGGCCGAGACCGTCCTGGTCTACGATGCCGCAAGCCGCCTGATGGACGTTTACTACCCCGACGCGACGCAGGTCAGCTACACGTACGACAACAACGGCAACCGGACAGCGATGACCGATTCGAGCGGTTCCAGCAGCTTCGTGTACGACGATCTGAACCGGCTGCGTTCCACGACGGACAGCTTCGGGAAACAGGTCCAGTACGACTATGACCCGGTCGGCAACCGCACGACCCTGACCTATCCGGACAGCAACCAGGTCGCGTATGGCTACGACACGGTCAACCGCTTGAACACGATCACGGACTGGGCCGAGCCGCCTCGCGAGACAGCCTACACCTACGACGGGATGCGGATCGGAACGGTGACGTACCCCAGCGGCGTGGTCGAGACGCGCGGCTATGATGACGCCGGTCGACTCACGTCGCTGGATACGGAGGACTCATCCACGAGCGGCCTGCTGAGCTTCGCCTGGGTGCGCGACGGCGTGGGAAGCCCGACTTCTGCTACCGAGACCGGCACGCTCCAGCCGACGCTGGACCAGCTTCAGGTGGAGTACGAGTACGACACAGACAACCGGCTGGTCGAATCCAGCCAGGGCACGTATCAGCACGATGCCAACGGCAACCTGACCTCGCGCACAGTGGATGGCGTTACCACGACGTTCACCTATGATGCCGAGGATCGACTCGTCTCACAGACCTCCGATGCCAGCGCGGTTACGCACGTCTACGATGGCGACAGCTATCGCATCGCCCGGATCGGCGGCGCCAGCGTGACCCGCTACGTCCTCGATCGTGGCCGGTCGATGAGCCATGTACTGTGCGAGACCAACACGAACGGCGAGATCACGGCGTACTACATCCAGGGCCCGGCGCTTGTCGCTCGGATCGGCGCGGACGGCTCGCAGCGCTACTACCACACCAACGACATCGGCAACGTGGTAGCCCTGACCGATGAGAACGAGCTGATCACTGATCGTTACGGCTACACGCCGTTCGGTCTGCCCAAGGCTCAGGAAGGCGCCACGGACAACCCGTTCACGTACGTCGGCGGCCTGGGTGTGATAGCCGAAGCGGACGGTCTCTACTTCATGCGCGCCCGCTTCTACGATCCGGACACGGGGCGGTTCCTGGGGAAGGATCCGGTTGAAGGTGTGCTCACGGATTCACGTGGCTTGCACAGATATGCATATGCACTCAACAGTCCGCTAGGCGTGACTGATCCGAGCGGCCAGTTATCAAAGCAAGCACTTCTCAAACTCTTGCAGCGCCAGTACAAGGGGAAGCCCGCGAAGCAGTTTTATAGTGATCTGCTTGAAATGCTTCTAGGAGAGCGGGAGCCTGGGAATTGGTCAAGCGCCGAGACGTACGGGCAGGCCGCAGAAGATGAGATCGTGAAGCAAATCAAGAGTGGGGCCGAACGTGTGGCCAGAGAATGGCTGCAAGAGAAAATGCCGTTTACAGGTTCGGTCTTCCGAGCATATTCGGTTGCCACAAGCTGGACGATTATCTATGAGGTTGGTGTTGCAGGCGCCAAAGTTGCCTCTGACAATACTGACTGGGTACAGGCCATGTATACCCAAGCCGCTATTCAGGAAGCGAAGGCAAACAGTCCCAAGAAAAAGGAAAAGAATCTGCTTGAGAAGTTCTGTGATTGGCTTGGAGGGTTCATGCCAAAACCAAAGACAAGTAAGCAATACATCGAAACCTGGAACGAGGGTCTGACGTCCACCGGGAGTTGTGTTCTTCCTTACGAGGTCGACGTTCAACGGCGATCCGGCCAAGTAGCTGGTTGCCCCTCAACGCCATGATAAGGTCGAACGAGATATCCCTGAGAGAGCATCCATGAGTGGATACCCAACAGTACTCTCAACAACAAGGAGTTGTATCATGAAGAAGCATTTGCCAGTAATCGTAATGACATTCCTGGTGGCCCTATGTGCCACCAGCGCGACGGCGCAGATCACCTACGAATACGACGGCCTGCACCGGCTGATCCAGGTGACCTACGACGACGGTTCAACGATCTACTACGAGTACGACGCCGTGGGCAACCGCACCATGCGCATGACCAACGGCGACGCCGGCATGTCCTACTTGGCCACCTACGTCGATCCCGAAGGCAGCGGCGAGGTTCTCCGCGTCCCGGACCAGACTTGGTACGACATGGGCACACTCGTTGAACTCACGGCCGTGTCGGAAGGGATCTGCGTGTTCGTCGAATGGACCGGCGACGTCCCCACTGGCCACGAGTACGACAACCCGCTGACCCTCCTGCTGGATCAGCCGGTTGTGAGCGTGACCGCCCATTTCGACTCGCCCTGGGGCGGTATGAGCTCCGACTGCAACGCCAACGGCATCCCCGACGGCTGCGAAGGCGACGACTGCAACTTAAACGGCGTGCTGGATGCCTGCGACATTTGGTCCGGAACCAGCCTGGACTGCAACACCAACGACATCCCGGACGAGTGCGACATCGTCGACTGTGACCCGAACGATCTTGCCTGCCAGGACTGCAACACCAACGGCATCCCCGACGGATGTGAGCTGGCTCCGCCTGTGACCCTGGTGTGGGCCGACTTCGAGACCGGCTTGCCGGGCGACTGGACCGCCACCGGCTTGTGGCACGTGACGGATCAGTGCGAGATCGACGGCGGGTGCGACCCGGTGCAGTGGGCCTACTTCGGCCAGGACAGCAACTGCACGTTCGACACCGGCGGACAGGCCGCCGGCTCGCTGACGGCTCCCGAGATTGAGATCCCCACAGAGGCCACCTCGGCCCGATTGACCTACTGCTCAGTCTACGACGGCGAGCGGGGTACGGCGCCTTCCGGCTACGACTCGGCCTGGGTAAGCGTCAACGGGACGCTGGTGGACGATGTCGGCTCCACGACCAGCGCCGTGGAGGCCTGGGAGCAGCGCAGCGTGGACCTGAACGCCTACATCGGCCAGACGATCACGCTTTCGTGGGAGTTCGATTCCATCGACGGCAACAACAACGATCGGCTAGGCTGGCAGGTGGACGCCATCGAAGTGGTCGCCGAGGGTACCATCGACCACGACTGCAACACCAACGGCATCCCCGACGATTGCGACATCCTGATCGAGCACGGCGGCTACTGCGATCCCGGTTCCGGACCGTGCAGCACCGACTACGACTCAAACGGCGTCCCGGACGAGTGCGATCCGGACTGCAACACCAATGGCGTCCCGGATGCCTGTGACATCAATTGCGCAACCGGCAACTGCGCCAGCCATCCGCTCGGCTGCGGCACCAGCC
>JAGMDK010000537.1 GCA_023128695.1 Phycisphaerae bacterium | reverse complement strand
CGGCCCGAGCGGCGCTCGCCTTGGCCGCGTCCGCCTCGGCGTCGGCCTGGGCCAGTTCGAGCCGGGCCGAGAGCAGGTGATAGTCGGTAATAAACAGCTTCATGCGACCCTGCGGGTCGCGCGTGGCGATGTCGAGGGCCTCATTCAGGTCGGCGCGAGCAGCGTCGAAGCTGCCCGTGAATATGTACAACTCCGCCCGTGTCAGCAAGCCGCGAGGCAGGTGGTCTTGCATACCGGCCTCGCGGAGCTTGTCCACCGCGGTGTCAAGGTGCGCCCAGGCCTGCCCACATGTGTCGCCGCCCTCGGCCCGGGCTTTGAGCAGATGCGCCCGGCCGAGCGACAGGTGGTCGAGCGCGATGTCGAGCAGGAACTTCTGTGCCTCCGCCCATTCCAACGTCTGCGTCGCACGCTTGATGACGTCCTCGTACGCGCCGCGGCCCAGCAGCAGGTCGCAGTATTGGAAGCCTTGGACCGAGTACAACAACGGATACTCCGGCTGGTCCTCGATCTGCATCCGCTCCGCCTCTTGAAACAGGTCCTCCGCTTCCTCCGCGCGCCAGGCCTGGTGCAGCGCGTCAGCCAACGCGGTCCGTACGGCCATCCGCAGGAACGCATCGTCGTTGCGATCGGCATAGTCGACGCTTTGGGTGGCGTATCGAGTTGCCTGCTCGACTTTGCCCAACGTGAGCAGCAGTTCGCTGAGGTTCACCGCGCGGCGGGCGGCGCTCGTCCAGTCTTCTGCTTCAGTGGCCGCGTTGAGCGCGGCCTTCAGCGGCGCAACGGCATCCCTCAGCCGACCCAGCGCCCGCAGGCGGAACCCCGCCCGGCCTACAATGAACGATCTGGCGGGGGCCGACAGCGTCTTCACGGGCCGACGCCAGAGCTCCTCGAAGAAGCCCGCCAGCGCTCCCAGGTCGGCGCCGAACGCGCCGAGCTTATGCACGGCGTATGCTTCGGCGCCGCGAGCGATCCGCCGTAAATACACGTCGTAGTACGCTTCCTGATGGCAGCCCGCCGCGCAGCCGTGCGTTACCGCGGCGAACAGCGGCTGCATCTCCGCCAGCGTGTCGGGCAAGTCCTTTGCGCAGCCCGGGCCTTTGAGGTACTCGTACAGCCGATTGTGGCCGGCCTGCCACGCCTTTGCATGACGCTTGCGCAGGGCCTCGCCGAAGTGCTCGCGGACCAGCGGGTGAGCGTCAAGCTCATCCTGGGCGTGGCTACTCTTCTTTGCGATGAGGCCGATGTCGCGGAGCTTCTCGACGACCGCAGCGCGGGCCAGAGGGCTCTGCTCGTGCAGATTCGACGTCAGGTTTGCGATGGGCGGATCGGTCACGATGGCATCGATTTCGGGCCTCGTCGCCGGGCGATCGAAGAGACCGATGATGCGCAGGGTATCCGTTTCGGCCCCGTCACCGAAGCGTGTCTCAAAGGCGGAGATTACCCGGCGCGCGTGCCTGCCCTTCTCCTCGGGGATATTGAGGTCGGGTATCTGCGCGGCAGCCGCGATCGGGTGATCGGGGATGTCGTGGAGGTAGCTGGCGAGGAGGTTGATCGCGAGGGCGTGACAGCCGAAGGACTGCGCGGCGGCTTCGAGTTCGGCATCCGTGCCGCGCACGCCTTTGACGCGGAGCAGAGAACGGGCGGCTTGGGTGGAGATCTGTTCAAGGTCGTGCTCGACCGCGCCGGTTCTGGATTGCTTCAGATCGGCGACCGGCTCGCGAGTAGTGATGACGCACAGGCCGGGGTTGTACTTGGCCAGGGCGCGGACCAGCATTTGCAGGGCAGGATCCTTGATGTGCCCTCGCTCAAAGTCGCGCGAGGCCTGGAGTGGCTCCATGCCGTCGAGGATCAGGAGCGTTCGTCTCTGGGCGATGAGTCTGGCCAGGCGGTCGCCCTTTGCCCAAGGCGAGCCAGCGTCCGGGTCTTCGTCGCCGAACCACCGGAGGGCGAAATTGACGAAGCGCTCCGCGGAGGTGACGCGTTGGCCGGCGCCCTGGCTGTAGAACGACCAGCCGAAGACGCGCTGGGCGCCGCGGAAGTTGTCGGCACCGAGGCGGTCGAGCCACCTGTTGACGAGGGTGGATTTTCCGACGCCGCCCCAGGCAACGAAGCTGAGGACGTTCGATTCGTCTGTCTCCCAGGCTTCGTCGAGGCGCTTTAGCTCGGATTGACGGCCGAACAGCTCGGCCCCGGTCACGGGCAGGCGTGTAATGTCTACCGCATCGTCCGGCAGGGGCGGCCACTGTGGAGGTGTTTCTTCAGCCGGCGCCTCTGCCGCAACGGCGTCGGCTGTCTTCACGTCGGCGCGCATCGGAGCGAGTGCGCTGACAGCCGCAAGCACGCGCCGGGCCACGTCGGCGAACACGACGTCGTAGTTGTCTGCGTAGT
Source organism: Phycisphaerae bacterium (assembly GCA_023128695.1). Taxonomy (GTDB): domain Bacteria; phylum Planctomycetota; class Phycisphaerae; order UBA1845; family Fen-1342; genus JAGMDK01. The sequence goes on along the minus strand of JAGMDK010000537.1, from coordinate 7,647 downwards.
CGGCCGCCACGGCCTTACCGTCACGCGGGAGCATCTGAATCGGGCTGAGCCAATCAATGGCCTCGAAGACGCACGGTCGTATCAGGACCGGAATCACGACCAGACCTTCGGCCCTGCGCCGCTTCAGGAGATGCGGCACTTCCTCTTTCACGCAGAACTGTGAAGCGAGGTAGTCGGGCGAGATCAGCAACACCGCGACTGTCGCCCGGTTCATGGCGTGCTCGATTTCGGGATACCAGGTAGCGCCCGCATCGATCTTCCGGTCGTCCCAAACAGTGAGCTTGCCCGCCTGTTCGAGGGCTCTGAGCTGCGGCAGAAGGCGGTCCTTCCAGGTCTCGTCTCGATGGCTGTAGCTGATGAAGACGTCGCAATCTACTTTCACGTTTCGGTGCGCAGGAGCTGCGGGATCTGCGGTTACCGGAGTCGGCGGTGCTTCCGGCGGTGCTTCCCGTGGCGGGCTTTGCACGTTGATCGTCACGGGACCCAGAATCTGGCCAACAACGCCGCCGCTGATAACGGTCAGCCGTTGCTCGATCGTCTGCTGCAATTGCTGTTGGCTGTCGATCGAGTCGAGCGACTGGTCCTCGATCAGTTGCTTGACATGCATCAGGAGGTCGCGGTTCTCCTCAAGGTGGCTTGCAAGGTCGGCATGCTCCTGGCGCCGCAGCCACTCATTGTAGTCCGCGATCGTCTTCTGCGATCCGGCTTCGCGTCGTTGCTTGCGGATTTGGAGCCATTGCGCAAGCGTGGCAGCCAAAGATGCAATGATCTCGAGTGACATCGTCTAGCCTAATTCGCCCGTAACCGCCGCGCAGCCTATACTTGCGAGTGAGACGCGGCAATTGTGAGTAGCAACAGACAATCGTGCGTGCGCGAGTACCGCTTGATCCTGCTCGACCAAGGCCAGTTTATCATGGTACGTGTCCAGTAGCTCGTAGAGATGCTGGATGCGTTTGGCTTCCAGGTCACTTGCCATGAGCCCTGCTCCTAAGTCGGCGCTCTCGAAGTACGGCAGGGACAGTAGCGGATAGTGCAGACACGGGCAAGTTTGGGGGACGGCCGGCCAATCATGGTGTATCCACACCCTCGCTCGCGCGGCGGGTGGCCGCGTCGCCGGTGTATGCCCAGAGCCGGCCGCTGCCGCCACGGTCATCCGTCTTGTTTGCCCATCGCCCGCGCACAATTAACCGTGCCGCCCTGATCATCCAAGATTCGCTCTCCGACAGACAGGCCGGACGCGACCGCAAGCTAATCGTCGTGCTCACCCGCCACGCGGTAAACACAGGGAATCTGTCCCGCGCGTCGAATCGCCAGCACGCGGGCCATGATCTTGGCGCCCACCTCGGTCTCGTGCGCCGCTCGCACCGTGCCGACCGCGTCCTCCAATACCGACACCGTCACCCGTTCCACGGTGATCGTCGGCGCCTCACCCAACGGCCGCATGCCGACCTGTACGTACCCCCTGCTCATCTCGTCGCCGCAGTTCGGGCAATTGTATCGTCGCATATAGTTCTCTCTTTCGATCTCAATAGGTGTGTCCGCGGCGCACACTGCGGTCAATAGCTGTCCTCGCTGATCACCACCTTGCCCGCAAAGGCTCTGTAGATGCACACTGTGTAGACGATCACGAGCGGCAGGCCGATTAGCGCAATAACCAGCATAACCGTCAAGGTGCGCGGCGTGGAAGAGGCGTTGTAGATCGTCAGGCTGCTGGCCAGGTCCAGGCTGGACGGGACCATTCGCGGGAACAGGCTGACGGCCGTCAGGCCGATCATGGCGGCGATCGTGGCCGACGACCCCAAGAACGCGCGCAGGAACTTCCCGGCTCTATTGACGATGGGTATGTAAACGATCGACGCAAGCAACAGCAGGAAGAAGATCCAGAAGAGCGGGTTGCTCAACACGCCTTCGAAAAGGAAGGACGAAACGAAAAAGGTCGCGATCGTGGCGACCAGATACACGACCACGAAAGCCATCCACACGCCGCTGGTCCAGCGCGCCACGCGCTGCTGCAAGTCGCCCTCGGTCTTGACAGCCAGGTAGGCGGCCCCGTGCATGACGAACATGAGCAGGCTGAGGACGCCGATCAGGACGGCGTACGGATTGAGAAGTGCCAGGAACGGGATGTTGAGCGAGCCATCGGCTTCGATCGGCAAGCCGCGCAGGATGTTGCCGATTGCCACGCCGAAGATGATCGCCGGGATCAGGCTGCCGAGTCCGAAGGCCCAGTCCCACAACCGCCGCCAGCTAGGATTGTCAATCTGCCCGCGGAACTCCATGGATACGGCCCGGAAGATCAGGGCGAAGAGCACCAGCATCAGCGCCAGGTAATAGCCGCTGAAGACGGTGGCGTACACGGGCGGGAACGCGGCGAACAGGGCCCCGCCGCCGGTCAGCAGCCAGACCTCGTTTCCATCCCAGACTGGCCCGATGGCGTTCAGGTGGATTCGCCGCTGGCGATCGTCGCGGGCGAACAAATGAAGCACTCCCACGCCGAGGTCGAAGCCGTCAAGAATGGCATAGCCGGCGAGTAGCACCCAAATCAGCAGAAACCAGACCATGTTCAGGTCCATTACCGCACCTCCTTTACCGGGAGCGCGGTGGGGCCACGCTTAATGCTCCTGGCCATGATGAAGACGTACAGCACGCCCAACAGCAGGTAGATCAGTCCGAACATGATTATGGAGAAGAGAACCTCGCCGCCGGTCACGTTTGCGGAATACGCGTCTTTGGTCTTCAGGATCCGGTAGACGACCCATGGTTGCCGGCCGACCTCGGCCACGATCCAGCCGAGCTCACAAGCGATCAGCGGTAGCGGGATCGCCCACAAAAGCAGTTTCAGATACCAGCGTGTCTCGAAGAGCTTCCTTCGATAAAGCAGGAACACGCCGAGTGCAGTTAGTGCGATGAACAGCGTCCCGAGCCCCACCATCGTGTGGAAGCAGATGAACGTGATGACAAAGGGTGGCGTCGGCCGGCCTGCTTCGCGCAGGTCCTCGATGCCCGGAACATGCGCGTCGGCGTCACCGAAAGCCATCAAGCTCAGCAGGCCGGGAATGCCGATCTTGAACTTCAGCTCGGGCGGCCCTTCCGAGGGGATCCCAAAGACTGCCAGCGGGGCGCGGATCTGCCCGTGAATGAGCCCTTCCATCGCCGCGAATTTCTCGGGCTGCGTGCGGGCCACCTGCTTGGCATGGTGGTCACCCGTGGGGAAAAGCGCCAGCACGGAAACGACCAAGCCGAAGATCAGCGATATCTTCAGCGTCTTGCGGCCGACCTGCGTGCCTCTGTTCTTCAGGACGAGATAAGCCGAGATACCGGCCATGAGAAACGCACCGGCGATCAGGCAGCCGACGAAGGTGTGCAAGAAGCGGTCGGCGGTGGATGGGTTGAACGTGGCTGCCCAGAAATCGGTCAGTTCGGCGCGCCCGTTGCGGATCTCGTAGCCGGCCGGCGTCTGCTGCCACGAGTTGGCGACGATGATCCAGAAGGCGGAGAGCGTCGATCCAACCGCCACCATTAGGATCGAGAACCAGTGCATGCCCTTGGATACTCTGTTTCGCCCGAACAGATAAAGTCCGAGGAAGGTCGATTCGAGGAAGAAGGCAAAGATGGCCTCGGCCGCCAGCGGGGCGCCGAAGATGTCGCCGACGTACTTGGAGTATTCCGCCCAGTTCGTGCCGAACTGAAACTCCATGACGATCCCGGTGGCCACGCCGACCGCGAAGGTCAACCCCAGGATCTTGCCGAAGAACTTGCCGGCGCGGACGTAGTCTTCGTCGCCACGTCTCCAGCCGTGCCATTCGATCCACACCAGCAGCCAGGCCAGCCCGATCGACAGCGGGGGGAACAGGAAGTGAAACCCAATGGTCAAGGCGAACTGCAAACGAGATAGGAATAGCGGATCTAGATCCACGATTCAATCTCCATTTGTAAGAGTTCAGCCGTTTGCAACAAGCTTTCAGCTATCAGCTTTCAGCGGTCAGCCATTGGCGCTGTTCGGTGAGCAGATGCCTAACCTCGGTCATGTTCTCGCCCTGCTCTCAATAACACGTTATTTGTGACATTCGGTCGCTAAACGCTCGGTTTTCGGCTGATCGCTGATTGCTGACCGCTGAATGCTTACCTCCATTTCAACCCAGCCCCACGTCGAGCATCATCATGATCGCGAATCCCAGCATGGCCCCACCCGTCGCGAAATCGCTGTAGCCGTCCCGCTGGGACTCGGGGATGAGTTCCTCTACCACGACGAAGATCATCGCCCCGGCGGCAAACGCCAGGCCGTAAGGCAGAATCGCCTCCATCGAAAACACGAGCCACGCCCCCAGCACGCCCGCGATCGGCTCCACGATCCCCGACGCCTGGCCGTACATGAATGCTCTGAAACGCCCCATGCCCTCCCGCCGCAGCGGCATGGCCACGGCGAGTCCTTCCGGGAAGTTTTGCAGGCCGATGCCGATCGCCAGCGCAATGCCGCCCGCCAACATATCACGCGCCATGGCGGGATCAGTCGCGTGGGCAACCGCGCCGAACGCCACGCCGACGGCGAGACCTTCCGGGAAGTTGTGTAGCGTGATGGCCAATACGAGCAAGGTGCTCCGCTGCCACGCGGTCTTGATACCCTCGGACTCGGTCGTGTCGAGCCCGAGATGAAGATGCGGCAGGATTTTGTCAATCAGATAGAGGAACAAACCTCCGCCCAGGAAGCCAATCGTGGCGGGTTTCCAGTCGCCGCCCGACATCTCGATGGCCGGCGCCAGCAGTGACCAGAAGCTGGCGGCGATCATGACTCCCGCCGCCATCCCCAGCATTCCGTCCATGACCTTCTGGTTGAACCGCTTGATGAACAGGACCGACGCCGCGCCGGCCGCGGTGACCAGCCACGTGAAGAGTGTGGCAATCAGTGCCTGCGTGACCGGATGGTACTGCTGAAGAAAGCCGAGCAGTTGTTCTTTCATGGCGCACCCACAGCCAGTTTATCGGAGGGAGCGAAAGGAGTGGTGTTGCAACGCTACTCCTCCGGCACAAACTCCGATTTCTTCGCTCCGCACCACGGGCAGCGCCAGTCCTCCGGCAGATCCTCGAAAGCCGTGCCGCGAGGAATGCCGTTCTCGGGGTCGCCCAAGGCCGGATCGTACCCGTACGAGCAAACTGTGCACGCATACCTTCTCATCTCGCACCTCTGAGCATGCCACCCACCGGACACCACTGGGAATTTATTTATTCTTCTTTTCTTTTTTCACTTTGCGTTTTTCCTTTGGAGTAAGCTGGGCCTTTTTCTGTTGTTCTTTTTTGCCTTTATCTCTTTTTCCCTTATCACCCATTTCTGTTTCTCCTTGCCTGAAAATGACTTCTATTTCTTAACCTGTCTCCGACATCCTTATCGATCAGCGCCTACCCGAACGCGATCCTCGGAACCATCCTTTCCATCGTCGTCGATTTCCAAATCCCGATCTTTTTCTGCACAAGTGTTACAAAATCAGAAGAAGGAGATAGGTTAACGCCAAATGTCAGCCGCTGCTGGAAGCCGGAGCGAGGCACGAGCGGAGGCGAGCGGAGGGCCAGGCAATTGCGGGGGCTTGCCGACTGCCCACCTTGGCCGATAAAATCCGCGCATGTCTCAGTTCCATCAGTCGTGAGTTCGATTGAAGGTGATTCATCGAAAATCATGTGCCGTGAGGGCGACGATTGGCGTTAATCGCCGCTTCGCATTTTACACCCCCAGTGGGGGAGGAGATCGCACCATGAAAACGCTCTTGTCCGGTTTGCTCCTTTTTTCGACCCTGTGTTTGTTCCTGATGCCCTTGGGTGGTTGTCCGACTGGTCTCGACGACCTTTCCGGCATCACGGACGGCATCGGCACGAGTACGCTCCCGGTGACCAAAACCAGTATCCCCGTCCGCTATGAGACCAGCCTCGAGGTCGGCAACGACCTGATCGTCTTCGGCACCGGCGCGCTCACCGGCGTCTCCTACGTCATCCCCTCGCAAAACCCAACCACGGAGACGGCGATCGTAGGCGACTATCACAGCTCCGGCTTCGGGGTCGCGGGCAAGAAAGTCCTGCTGTTCGAAAGCACTTTCCAGCTCACAGTCTATGACACGGCCACCGACACGGCGACCGCCGTCTCAACGGACGATATCTACCTGGACACGCTCCCCGACCGGGACAACGAGGACATCAAAAGCCCGGTCGTGGTGGATGGCAATCTGGCGGTCACGCGCAACAATCCGGACCGCGTCGGCAACGCCCTGAAGGTCATCGACGTCAGCGGCGCGACGCCCCTGATCACCCCGCTCAACAATCTGCCCGATGATCTGCCAATCTCGGGCCGGCAGATCGCGCTCGACGCCACGGACATGAAGGTCATCACCTTCGCGGACAACAGTTTCTTCGTCTACGACCTCAACAATACCAGCGCCGCTCCGCGCGAGATCGACCTCTCGGAGAAGATGGGCATCCGCGGCCCGTTCCGCTATGACCACGGCTCGATCATTTACGTGGCGGCGAGCCATCCGCTTGAGAACGTCAAGCGCCTGGACCTCGCCGATGACACCGAGACCCCCGGTTCACTGTCGAAAAACCCCGGCCACCGGGATATGGCCCTGGCTTTCGTGGGCGGCACCTTCGCCTATTTCCTGAACCGCAATGCCAACGACACCCACACGCCGACCCCGACGGCCACGAACGTTTATCGTTCCGCCATCGGCGAGGCCCCCGCGTTCGACGCCGTGGAAGGCGGCAACGCCGGTGAGGACCCGGATGAAAACGTCCCGCCCTGGGAGGGCTACGGTCGAGACGTGGCCCTGGCCGCCGATGGGGATTACATCTTCATCTCCGGCGACGAAGGCCTCGACGTGACCACGGAGTACCTGCAAGTAAGCAGCGGCAGCGTCTTCCTGGCTTTCGCCGACGGCAGCGGCTATCTCAACGCCAGCGACGTGGACGCCAACGCGACGCTGGTAGGGTTCAAGATCGGCGAAGGCGAGGATACCACGCTGGGCTATATCATTCTGCCATAACAGTCCGCCGCAAAAGTCCGTGCCGGTTGGGAAATGTAGCGGCCAGGCTCCGTCCCGGCCGAGTCCGATGTAGCGGCCGGGCCCCGTACCGGCCGAGCGCGGTAAGGTGCGTCCCTGACGCACCAACCATATGGAAAAGGTGCGTCACGGGACGCACCCTACATGACTTCGTGGTCTTCGTGCCCTTCGTGGTTCAATGTTCCACCACGAAGGGTACGAAGACCACGAAGTCGGGGAGGGTGGCTCTACCGGCCGCTACATTTGTCGGCCTTTACGGACAGGTCGTATTCATTATTGCCACGAACGGGTCGATGTCCCGCCAATTGACGGTGCCGTCGGCATTCACGTCGTTGTTCTCGAACGGGCAGGTGGGCGCGAGAGGCTGGAACTTGACCCACCAAGTTGTCACGTTATCGTCCAGCGCGGCGCGGAAGAAGTCGATGTCGCGCCACGAAATCACGCCGTCGCAGTTGCTGTCGCCGGGGCAGCCGGGCGGCGTGATGTACTTCAGCCCGAGACTGTGCCACCAGCCCCCCGCGACGGCTACGAAGTCTGTGTTCGGCGCCGGCACGTCGCATTGGCCGTAGTCGTTGCACCCCCAGGCCACGATCGAGCCGTCGGCCTT
>JAGMDK010000536.1 GCA_023128695.1 Phycisphaerae bacterium | reverse complement strand
GGCCCGGCCGCTACATACAACTCAGAAAATGTGGGTAACAGCAAGACCTGAAGCCCGCGCGGTCGTTCGCGACCTATGGCGGCCTTATCACCGTGTCACGTTCCCACGTTCCCACGTTCCTTAGCCCGCGGCTCTTCGGAGTTCTCGCGGGCTTTCTTAATCGCGAGACTTATGAAACGCGGTGCTGCGCGATATCATGAGTCGGCAGAGCCGCTCAGGTCATTGAATTCTCTAATAATGTAGCGGCCGGGCCCCGTACCGGCCGTAGAATACCCGGACGATAGATGAGCGACGTCACACGCATACTCGAAGAAGTGAAGAGAGGCGACCAGCGCGCCGCGGACGAGCTGCTGGCCGCGGTTTACGACGAGTTGCGGCGGCTGGCGGCCAGTAAGCTCGCGCGTGAGCGGCCGGGGCAGACCTTGCAGGCCACGGCCCTGGTGCATGAGGCCTATCTCCGGCTGGTGGGGGATCAAGACGCTACGTGGGAAAACCGCGGGCACTTTTTCGCCGCCGCCGCGGAGGCCATGCGGCGGATCCTCGTCGAAGCAGCTCGGCGGAAGGCGCGGCTCAAACACGGCGGCGGTCGCCGGCGGTATGAATTGGATGAGGCGGATTACGCCGTCCAGCCGGATTCGATCGATCTGGTAGCCCTGGATGAAGCTCTGGACAAGCTCGCGAAGGAAGACCGCGTAAAAGCCGATCTCGTGCAGCTTCGATACTTCGCCGGTCTGACGGTTGTGCAGGCGGGCGAAGTGCTGGGCATCTCCCGCGCCACGGCCGATCGCTACTGGAACTTTGCCCGCGCCTGGCTCTACCACGAGATCAGCAAGGGCGACGAGCGTTGAAGGCAAGCGGCCGGACGGTTAGAATCCTCGCGTTCGGCCCCCGGGTTGACCATCTTCTTTCGCCACGCGCCCCGTGCGCCGGGCGGCGGCAGAGGCCGGCCATAAGCGGCCGCGTACGCGTGTGCGCGGAGGGGCAACGACCATGAGCTACAAAGGAACATGCGAAATGACAAGGCGAATGAGATTGCTGGCGCTGGCGGGCCTGGGGCTCGGTTTCACCTCGGCGGCCCTGGCCGAGGATTTGGCGGCCGTCGAGAAGAAGATCACGGCGGACTGGCACAAGCACAAGTCCATGACGGCCAAGATAACGGCGGAGACCCACATGGAAATGGGGACGATGACCATGGATATGAAGGGCGCGGGTACTCTTGAGGTCATGCGGACCGGCGACAAGATTCTCGTCCGGATGGAAACGAACAACACGATCACACAGGTGATTGGCGGAGAGGAAACCAAGCTGGAGCAGCCCTCGACAATCATCGTCGATGGTGAGTTTACCTACTCGGTCGATGAAGCGATGGGGCAGAAGAGAGCCATCAAGCAGAAGATCGACCCCGCCATTACCGGCGAGCCGAAGGCCATGTTTGAGCGGTTCCGCAAGGATAATGAGCTCAAGCTGTTGCCCGAGGAGAGTATCGACGGCAAGAAGGTCTTCGTGATCGCGGTCACGCCCAAGCAGCCGCCGGCCATGCCTGGAGTTCCGGCCAAGACGCACATTTACTTCGATCAGCAAAACGGGTGCTTGGTGAAGATGGTTGAGTTTGACGCGGACGACAAGGTGATGACGACGATGACCTATACCGACATCAAGCTCGACGTCAAGCTCGACCCCGAACGCTTCAAATTCGTGGCCCCCGAAGGAGTGAAGGTCATGGACCTGACCGGCGGGTAGCAGTCCGCCGCAAAAGTCGGCGTCGGCCGGAAAATGTAGCGGCCGGGCTCCGTACCGGTCGTCCCCATGTAGCGGCCGGCCCCGTACCGGCCGTTGTTGGTGATAAGGTGATAAGGTGATAAGGTAACAAGGTCTAGTTTCCAGTTTCTAGTTCTTTGTCACATCTTAATATTCGGAT
>JAGMDK010000535.1 GCA_023128695.1 Phycisphaerae bacterium | reverse complement strand
TGCGGCCGAAGGCCGCGCCAAGTATCTGCGTTCCTGTCCGGGTCACGGACAGCTAGGTTGTACCCTTTTCATACCCAGAGGACCACCCGGCCGGGATTCCAAACATCGGGCGTGTTTGGAATGGCGGCGTGCGTTTGTTGAGGCATACTTTTATTAGAGGGTCGTCGCGGCGACGCGGCCCGGACAGGAGAATGAGCCATGCATACGTTAAACGACCCGGTCGATTATGCCGTAATCGACGAGGAATGGACGCCGGCGATCGGGCTGAGCCGGGCAGCCGTGCAAGGCCTCATCGCGGCGTTGATCCTAGCCGCCCTAATCACATCTTTGACGCTTTTCCAGCCACTATTCTCCATCTCAGTATGGGTGCGCATGATACTGGCGCTGATCGTGGCCTGGATCCTGTTTCGCACCGTCCAGAACGCGGCACAAATGACGGGGTGGCGTGTGACGGCCTTGGTAGTCGGACTGACGCTCTTGGTCATGTACTCCCAGCATATCGTCTTGGCCGTGCACGGAGCCCCGGTTGGCTCCGCCGGCGAGTGCGTGCGCGGCTGGGTTTGGCTTCACCCGCTGGTGTTTGTGGTCGGCAATGCACCTTCACTGATTGCGCTGCCGTTTGTGGCGGTCCTCCTGCATCGAGGCAGTTGTCCCGGCGGGCTGGAGGTGTTGGCGGATGTCCTCACGATGGGTATCTGGGGTTCGCGCAGGTGAGCGCTCGTGTGGCTTGCCCGCCGGTTGCGTCTGGGGAGCCGGATGGGTGGCACGGCCGTGTCGGCCGTGAATACCTGCGACTTGTACACGGCTGACACAGCCGTGCCACCCATCAAGCTATGCGTGATGGAGCACTAACCGCCGGCCGGTTTGGCTGGCCGTAGTCCTGTGGGCTTGCCCGCCGGTTGCGTTTGGGGAGCCGGTTTTCTGCGCGGGGAGGGGGGCCCAGTATTAGCGCGTGGCTGTGTCGCCGTCGGTCGTCGGGTTGGTTTGCCGCGCTTGATGAGCTGATTTGGATCTGAACCTTGGGCATTTCCTTCAGGCCGGTTTCCAACATGACCGTGGCCCGGTTCGCGCCGTTCCGGAGCGGCGGCTTCGTCGTCGCCGTGAGCTCATACTTCTCGCCCTTTTCGATCTCCTTGAACTCGATCTCGAACCGGCCGAAGTTTTGCCCCTTCTTGAGCGTCAGCGGGACCGGGCTGCCGTACTGGTTCTCCAGCTTGATCGTCATGCTTTCCTGGGAGTTGCTCTCCAGACCCTTGAAGAAGATTGTTTCTTGCGGGTTGCCGGTGAACAGCGGCTTGACCTCCCCGTGGACAGGAATCTTGACCTGGGGCTGGTCTGGGTCATTGGTCATGAGCGTGACCGTCTTACGGGCCTTGCCCTTCGTCGTGGTCTTGTAGCTGATCTTGAAAGTGGTGGACTCGCCCGGCGGGAGCGGCGTCTTGGGCTTGGTCGCCACCGTGCAGCCGCAGGAACTCCGGACGCTCAACGTGAGCGGTGCTTCACCAACGTTCTTGACGGTGAACTCGCGCTCCGCCGGCGTCCCCTTCCAGACCACTCCAAAGTCGAATTCAGTCGCACTGAGCTCCAGCCGGGGACTGGGCCCCGCGGGCTGCGACGCGGCGGGGGCGGGCTGCGTAGCAGGCGACTTTTGAGTGTCCCCGCTCTCGAGCACGGCTTGCGCCCAGCTCAATGAACACATCCCCAAGACCAAACCCAAAACGATGAACCGAACGTGATACGGCCTACTCATGTCTATCATGTCCTCCAATCCGGTAAATCCGGCCCAGCGATGTCGCCGACCCTTGCCCATTCCGTTTATTATAGCAATCCTCAGGTGAACCCAATAACCTCTGCGGGCAAAAGGAGCGATTCCGCAAGTGGGGTTTTCGGGGT
>JAGMDK010000534.1 GCA_023128695.1 Phycisphaerae bacterium | reverse complement strand
TCAGAAAATGTGGGTAATAGCAAGGGCTGAAGCCCGCGGCTCTTCGGACCTTGCTACTGCCTCTTGCCACCTCACCACTCACCCCTCACCCCTCACTCCTCACCCCCTTTTTCCTTGCGTGCTATTGACCCGCCGCGCGCAACGCGATATCCAATCCCCCTGACAAAGCGGATAGCGTGTGAGAGCCCGACGGTTGTTCCATTCCCGTGGCAAGGAGAGCGTAATCGTGGCGAAACCGAAAGTCGGCGTGGTTGGCGGCGGCGTGGTCGGCGGGGCGATGCGAAAGCTCTGCGGGCCGGAAATAATCGTGTATGACCCCTACGTCCCGGAGCTGGCCGGCAACAAAGATATCATCAACAACTGCGACATGGTCTTTATCTGTGTCCCGACGCCGATGGCCGACGACGGGAGCTGCAACACCTCGGTCGTTGAAGAGACCGTCGCCTGGGTTGAAGCCCCCCTCATGATCATCCGCTCGACCGTGTCGCCCGGCACCACCGAGCGCCTCTGCAAGAAGTACGACAAGCATATCGTCTTTCAGCCGGAGTACCTCGGCGAGACCGTCGGGCACGTGTTCGGCAACATGGCCGAGCGCGAATTCATCGTGCTGGGCGGGACGCCCGAGGACGTTTCGATGGCGGCCGACTTCTACCAGCACTATTACAACTCCATGGTGCGGTTCTATTTCAGCGACGCCACCACGGCCGAGGTCTGCAAGTACATGGAAAACGCCTTCTACGCCGTCAAGGTCACGTTCGTGAACGAGTTTTACGATATCGCCAAGGCCCACGGCGTGGACTTCAACCAGTTGCGTGAACTGTGGCTGGCGGACACGCGGATCAGCCGCGACCACACCTTCGTCTATCCCGACAACCGCGGCTTCTCGGGCAAATGCCTGCCGAAGGACTGCAACGCGATCGCGTTCTCCTCACGCGCGAAGGGGTACGAACCCAGGTTCATGACAGCGTGCCTGAAGATCAACGACGAGTTCCAAGCGTTGAATGAAAAGTTTCGGGCGTTGAATAAATAGTTTCGGGCATTGAGTAAGGATAAGAGCTTCTAACAAATCCGAAGAGCTGCGGGCTTCAGCCCGCGCGGTGCCGCGCGTGCCCCGGTGTGGGTGGGTGCCCCGGTGTGGCACCGGCATCTTGCCGGTGGTCTCACAGGTGCGGGTGCCCCATCCCGTTCCGAGTGCCTGTGAAGCAGGCACTCGGACGGGGTGGGGGACCGAATCGAACGGACGGGGTTTAAGCTACGGACCTTCCGTCCCCCACCCCGTTCGCCCGCCTCCGGCGGTCGAAACGGGATGGGGCACCCAGTCGGAGCATGGCTCGGCAGGAGCCTCGCCCTCCCGCGGGGTTGTTTATCGTCTCTAAAACCGGCTCAGCCACTCTTGCAGCGCCCGCCCGTGATACACGATCAGCAGTGCCGCGATTCCCCACAGTCCGATCGCCGCTTGAAACGGCCGATCCCGCAGCAGCACTTCAGTCGGCCCGTTCACCCGCCCATGCTCGACCAGCAGCGCGAAGCGAAAAATCGCATACACCACCAACGGCAGCGTGTAGAGCAGGTAGTTCGTCCCGAATTCGTCCAGCGTCCGCTGGTCCATGGCATAGAGCGTGAAGCTGACCACCGCGATGCCCGCCGTCAGCGTCGTCATGTGGTTGAGCAAATCCGGGGTGTATTCGGCCAGCGTCTTGCGATGAGAGGCTGCGTTGTTGTTGCCGTTTCCCGCCAACACATTCAGCTCGCAGCGGCGTTTGCTGAAACCCATGAACAGGCACAGTGTGAACGTGCACAGCACGAGCCAGGGTGAGAGTTCGACGCCGTCCAGCACGACCACGCCGGCCACCGCTCGTAGTACGAAGCCCAGGCCGAGCAGGATAACGTCGAGGATCGCGACGTGCTTCAGGTGCAGCGTGTAGGCGACTTGCAGCAGGAGGTAGGCCGACGCGACGAGGAAAAACCCGCGGTCCAGTATGAACCCACCCCCCAGGCCGACCACCAGCAGGATCACGGCCAGCAAAGAAGCGGCGGTGACGGTGATTTGCCCGGCGGCGAGCGGCCGCCGTCGCTTAACGGGGTGCAGGCGGTCTTCGTTACGATCGTGGATGTCGTTGATAATGTAGACCGCGCTGCTGACCAGGCAGAAGCAGATGAAGCCGAGCAAGACGACGAGCACGCTGCGCGGCTCGTTGATTTTCTGTCCGAAGATCAGGCCCGCGAACACAAAGAGGTTCTTGGTCCACTGGGCCGGTCGCAGCAATTGCAGGTAGGACATCCGTTCTCCACTAGCGGTTCACGTCGCGGCTCAAAGCCACGGGCTTGGGCATACCACACACTTTCACAGCCGCGCCACCTGCCGTGGTCCCTACCCGGTTCGCTGGTCTTAGGCCGAGACACCTGAGCGGAGGTAGAAGATCATCTGCCAGATCCGGTCGATTTCGCCACGATCGATTACTTCCAGCGGCTTGAGACCGTCAAATGCTTGATTCGGCGTGTCAAGCCACTCTCCGATAAATTCAGGGACCATTACCTCAGCCAAGCTATTTCGCAGCCGGTTGATCTCATTCACATTTCGCCGCGTTTGGAGACTTGGCTTTCTCTGAGCGGTTTCGATCGCCGAAATCTGTCGGGTAGAGACTCCGATCAGGCTCGCCATGACTGGTTGTGAGAGTCCGAGACGCGTCCTTAAGTCCCTAACCGTAATCCCTGGGCTCCCGGCCAACTGGACGGCCTGGATGACAGCTTCGACCTTGCCTTTCGACGCTCTTCCGAGCGTGGCTTTCTTGACCTGCGCGGCCTTTTTCCTGGCTGTCTTCTTCTTCGCGGCCTTTCTCGCCATCGGCGACATCGCCTCCGTGTTGGATGAGCCTCCCTGATGATACGATCAACCGCTGGGCTCTGTCAAGACAATAGTCACGCATTATTGCGTGCAATCATGCAGGATATTGTGCGTAAGCTATCGAATCGGCCTATGTTCCGTGTCTTCCTTCACCTTCAGGACGCTGCCGGTTTGCAGATTGTCCGGAAAAACGACGACCGCGTGGCCCTGGTCGCCTTGAGCTGACCGCACCAGCAGTCCCTCGCAAGCGGACTGCTGGGCGGCCCGGCCGAGGGCCTGCGTAAGGGCTTCCCGCCCACGGCCCTGTGTTCCGCGCCAGGGCTCGTTCATCATGCGATCCTCTGACACTCGTAGCCGCTGCCGGAGCGCTCCAGCGCGGAGGTCCAGCACCGTTGAGAGCTTAACCATGATCGCCTTGAACGTGCGCGGCATGGCCTTCGCGACCGAGATGCCGTAGAAGCGGTAGTAAGCAAGTGTCTCGGCCATGGCGAGTTCGGGGGTGGTGCTGGCGTACACGGTCGGGAATGTGCCGGGTGCGTTCCAGCGACCGCCGTACAGCTTGCTGCCGAACCCCTTGATGAGATCTTTCTGGTCCGCGTACTTCGGCGTGGCCGATCGAAACACAACGCCGGACCAGGATACCGTCAGCCGATCGACGAGAATTCGGCTGATGACAGCGGCGATTCGGTCATAGTCGCGGTGTGGCTTGACGTTCATCTCTCTCTGACTTTGGCTCCAGTTCAGAAGAGCGCGTACTACTTCAACGGCTCGTCGGCTTGAACTTCCTCGGGAAACGTCCACGACAGCGGGCGCGTGCCGGTCACTTTCACGCCGCCGCCGCGCTGCATTCCGGTCGGCAGCCGCAGCTCGGCCTGAGCGTCCCCGGCCCGCAGCGTCACCAGGAGTGTATCTTCCGCGGCCTCGATTTCAGCGGCCGGAACATGCTCGGCGTCGGCGCGGTCGGTGATCAGCACGGTGAGGAACATAAGCGTCTCGGCCGGCCGAGCAGGCTCGATCTCGATCCGCCCCCAGTGTGGCGTCTTGCCGAACTCCGGCCCGAGCAAGGTCGGCGCGCCCAGCCGATACCAGGCGTTCACGGCGCCGTGCCGCTCGGCGGGGATGATCAGACGCTCGAAGCCTTTCTCCTCGCCACCCACGTAGGCGCGGCCTTTGTACGGGCCGTCCGCGATCAGCCGTTTCCGCGCCGGACCGCCGACGATGCGCAGGCGTTTCGGCGCAGGCCGGAGGCTGCTCAGCCAAACGCTGCCGTCGCGGTCGGACCAGCGTACCCAATTCGCATCGTAATAACGCCACACGCCGCCCTCGTTGGTGCTGCCGGCAACCCGGGTGTGGTCCGCCAAATCCAGATCGTCGACCAGCGGTCGCGCGGGCAAGTTCAGGATCCACGTTGGCGGCGAGCGGCTGGAAGTCAGGGTGACGCGGTCGATCACAACCAGCACCCGCTCGCACAGAAAGACAAACTCGCGCGTGTACGCGGCGACGGTCCGGGCCTCGTAGGCCGGCGCGAGGTCCAACGCCAGATAGGCCGCGTTCTGTTGTTGGCCGTAGGCCAGTTGCCGCGCGGTCAGGCGTCCCTGAGCGGCCGGCGGAGTGACGAAATCGGTGCAGGTCCCGTCAATGCAGCGCTGCCCGCCCGTCGGCAGGTAACGTGACCCGTACCAGTGCGCCAGCCGGGCGGCATCCCAACACACCAGGCAGTTGTGCGCGATCGTGGCGGTGAAATACTGCTCGAAGTCGAACGGATCGGTGTTGCGACCCAGGAGTTGCACGCCGTTTTTGCTCGGGATCGCTTCGAAGGTGATGTCGTCCCCGCCGCCGACTGCTAGGTGTCCTCCGCGGTAGATCAGAAAGTGCCCCGCGTCGAAATGTTGTCGGCGACGAAGAAACGGCTGCCCGGCGTCGATCCAGACCGCGGTGCTTTCAACTCCTTGGCCGCCGCGGAAAATTACTGCGCCGCCGAGATTGCGCGCGGTCGGCATTTGCCCCGGATTGCAGCGCGGCATCCGGGCCGCGTCCAGCACGATCGGCACCCACCGCCACACTTTAGAGAGCATATCCGGGGAGGCCCGGACGGCATCCTCGGTCCGCTTGGCCACCAGGGCCGCCGCGGGGTCGCGGGTACGAACCGCGATCAGGTGGGCGGTCACCGGCAGCAACTCACGCCAAGCCGGTGCCGGCGACAGGGGGGCCCGGTTGCCGTCCTCCCGGATGAAGTTGTGTTGCAGCGCCGGGTGTTCCGAGGCGGCCAGCAGATAGTGCTCCAGCCAACGACCGACGGTGGCGCGGTACCGCGGCCACTCGTCACGGTTCAGAACCAGGCCGGCCAGTTCAATTGCCAAGGCGGTATCGTTCTCCTCCCGAGCCGCGGCTGCCGGGCCGGTGGGACTCAGTCCCCGCCACTCGACGTAGGTGGGGAAGGTAGTTGTGAAATACTCGCGGGCCGACTCCAGCAGATGCTTGCGTAGCGCTACCCAACTTGGATTGGGGTCTTCGTTTTCGTCCACGGCGAGCGCCAGGGCTAGCAAGGTCAGCTTCTGCCGGAAACGCCGGGCTTCGAGCGGACTGTCGCTCGGCGTGAGGCCTTCGGCATTCTCGCGGAGGGTGAGCATGAATTCACGCCGCGCCGCCGGAGCGAGGTCCGGCCAGCACCAGTCCAGCGCGAGGACCATCTCCAGCTTGTCGACCGTCACCCAGGTTGGGCTTCGCAATGAGTATTCGATGACCCTCAAACGGCCGGCGTCGTTCGGATCGCTGGGATCAACCAGATGCAAAAATGCAGCGGCGAGCAGTTCGCCGGGGAGCGGTTCGTCCGGCACTTGCTTGGCGAAGTAACCCCGCAGGGCCTGGAAATCAGCCGCCTGGCTCCCGAACCGTCCCCACCCGGCCGCTTCCCCGGGTTGCCCGATCCCACAAGCGTGTTTGAGGCGCGGGATGTCCGCCGGCGAGATCAGCAGACGCGGATGCTCGCCGGCTATGCCGACCGGGATAACTAGGCCACATAGCGAAGCAACGATGCTGAAAATGCAAACATTGTGTACGGTTCGGTAGCAGAGCACGGCGATCCTCCTGGCTTGGTCATGTGTAGCGTGTCCGTTGAGGGCCGCGGCGCCAAGCGCTCCGCAACTTGGCGGTTCCTCTTTTGACACCCCCGCTCCGCCGTCCGTACAATCGCTGTATTGTATGAGTCTGAGACGACGTACGCCGCCGCTTTGGGAGATTCGATGGCCGCGACACTAGCAGAACTCTGTGCCGCCATCGCAGAGTACGGGATGAAGCCGGTGCTCAAAGGTGACGCCGACCGCCGCATTGAGCGGGTAGCAACGCTCGCAGAGGCGCGGGAGGGGGAGGTCTCGTTTTTATCTAACCCCAAATACGAAAAGATGTTACAGACGACGAAGGCCTCGGTCGTCATCGTCAAACCGGATGTTGTGGCTCCGGAGCGACTTGACCTCATCCAGGTCGACGACCCCTACGCCGCTCTTACCGTCCTGATCGTCAAGCTGCACGGCTACCGCCGACACCGCCGGGTGCCGCTCGATTCGGCCTGCACGCACATCCACGAAACCGCCCGGATCGGCGAAAACGCAACCATCCACCCCGGCGCCACCATCGACGAAAACGTCGTGATTGGTTCCGGAGCGATCATCTATCCCGGCTGCTACGTCGGCCCCCGCTGCCGCAGCGGCGACAATCTGCTGCTGTTCCCGAACGTGGTCCTCTATGACGATACGGTCATCGGCGACCGCGTCACCATTCACGCCAACACGACCATCGGCGAAGACGGCCTCGGGTATGCTCCCATCGAGGGCAAGTGGGTCAAAATCCCGCAGATCGGCCACGTCGAGATCGAGAGTGACGTGGAGATCGGCACCAACTGTGCCATCGACCGGGCCACGCTCGGCAAAACCGTCATCGGCCGCGGCACCAAGTTCAGCAACCTGATCGCCATCGGCCACGGCACCCGCATCGGCGAGGATTGCCTTTTCGTGGCCCAAGCGGGCCTGGCCGGCTCGGTCAACGTTGGGAAGCACGTGACTATGGCGGGCCAGGTCGGCGTCG
Source organism: Phycisphaerae bacterium (assembly GCA_023128695.1). GTDB lineage: Bacteria > Planctomycetota > Phycisphaerae > UBA1845 > Fen-1342 > JAGMDK01. The sequence goes on along the minus strand of JAGMDK010000534.1, from coordinate 2,004 downwards.
CTGGCCACATCCGCATCGGCGACAACGCCACCATCGGTGCCAAGGCCGGCGTCACCCACAACGTCCCCGAGCATGAAACCGTCCTCGGCCAGCCGGCGATCCCCATCCGCGAAATGCGGCGTCAAGTCGTCTACATCCAACGTCTGCCGGAACTGAGTGAGACGGTCAAGCGGCTGGAGAAGCAAGTGGCGGAATTGAAACAAAGACTCATTGAGCGGGACTAAAATATGGTGAGGTAGTGCGGAAAACTGTGGTTCGGCGTCAATCGAGGGTCTTGTTATGAAGAAGATACAGATTCCACTAGGCAAGCCTACGCCGGCCCAACTCAAGTCCTTGGAGAACGCCTGCAAAGAGGCATTTAAGAAACTGAAGTCCGATGAGTCCGAGGTAAGGCTCCCGCTCTTTATTGAGTTTGCTGGTTCTCCCAAGTCAGGGAAGTCAACCATCATTGGCACGATCGCGCACTTCTTCCGGCGTCAGAAAGTCTGCGTGGCGCAACCAGTTGAAGGGGCTTCGCTACGTACACCAGAACCGCTGAAGGACGATTGGCTGGCGTTCAACGCTTGGTCCGGCTGCTATGCACTACAGAATATCCTTGTGGACTGCTTCCTCGACCCACCTGTTGATCTGGTTCTGCTCGATCGTGGGCTGTTCGACATCGTGGGATGGATGCAATTCCTTGCCACGGAGCAAAGGAGAATCACTGAGGAAGACCGACAGAAGGTCGTTGATTTCTTCTCACTGGACCTTTGGCGCCGTCGTGAGAACGCGGTGTTCCTGTTCACCGCAGACCACAAGACATCGCTTGCCCGGGAGACTGATGACAAACTCTGCACCGCCGGGGGTGGTGTCATGAACGCCCAAACCTTGGCTCAGTTGCAGAAGGCATACACAAAAGCCGCCAGCGACTTGGACACGGCTTTTGCCCGTCTCTACAACGTAGACACGTCCTTTCAAAATCAAAAGCCCCTGAGTTTTCAGATGATTGCGTATCAGGTAGCGGAGAGAATCGTGAAGATTATTGATGAGCTTGGCACACAGGAACTCTTGATGGTCGAGAGCGTACAATTCGAGGGCTTCAATACGGAGCCAAGCCTGATTGAGGAGACACGTAACGCCATTCTTCGGGATGAAAAGCCCGTTTTTCATATCCGCGAGGAAGCTGAGAAGTCAACCACTCATCAGCAGGTGGTGCCCTACGCGATCCTGAAAGACCAAAAGGGACACTATTTCAGGGCTCGTCGTCGGGCCGAGTTGAAACGCAAGGAGTTGCAAAGGAAGCTGACAATTCTGGTAGGTGGACATGCGGAGAAGCGCGATTGGACCCCCTCCGAGCCCGACAGCATCTTCGAGACATGCCTGCGACGGGAACTCGAGGAAGAACTGGTGGGAATCCGAGTCGAGTCCGTTAAGCCGCTTGGGTTCATCAGCGATGTCCGAAACAACGTTGGTTCCCACCACTTGGCGTTTATTCACGAAGTCATCGTCGGCGGTAACGTTAAGATCCGCCGACAAGCGATCGACAAGGAGTTCGGTCGTGAGGCGGTTGAGTGGGTTGGCGCTGATGAGATTCGCGCTCACGCGTCTGAGTTGGATCCCTGGTCCCAGCTTGTTGCCCACAAGCTGTTCGGAGCTCCGTTGCCTCCCACTGATCAACTGTTTATGCAAGATATTCATTAAACCACGTGGGCTACCGTTGTGGCTTTGAGATGCGTATCAAAAGCTACTAATGACATTGACTTCGTTCAACGAACTTCATTCATCTCCCACCCCCCTCGGCCTGATCGCCGGCGAGGGTGAATTGCCGAAGCTGGTCGCTCGCGGCGCGCGTGCCGCCGGTCGGGCGGTGGCCGTCGTGGCGCTGCGGGGCTGTGCGGACCCGGCGTTGCGCGAGCTGGCCGACACCTTCCGCTGGCGTGGCATCGTGCAGCTCGGTCGCTGGATTAGGGTGTTCAAGCGAGCCGGCTGTCGGGAGGTGGTGATGGCCGGGCGGGTGCGGAAGGC
>JAGMDK010000533.1 GCA_023128695.1 Phycisphaerae bacterium | reverse complement strand
GGCCGCCATCGGTCCGTACTGGCGGGCACGGAGGCCCGCCCCACCCACTATGTTGACGCTCACCCGTGGGTCGGGGTGCATGACAAGATCGACGGGGCGGAATGATGAATCATCCTACCCACGGGTTCCGCTGCGCTGCACCCGTGGCCATGCGCCTGCGCCACTGCGGGGCGGGATGGCGGCACCCCGCCGAATTCGTCAGGCACCCATGCCGTGGAGAAACTCTTCGGACTCGCCCAGGTTGCTCATTTGCTCGGGATTCCCGAGAATAAACTGCCCTGCGAGTAGGCACATGGAGACTCGGCGACTATGGGATGCGACGCCTGGACAACGCTGCTGGTGCTCGCTCTGGTGATCGGGCTGCTGATCTTCACCCGGGTCGCCGCGGACGTGGTGCTGCTGGGCGGACTGACCCTGCTGATGGTCGTCCCCGTCCCCGCGGACGGTGCCTGGCGGCTCGGCGTGCTGAGCGCGGGCGAAGCGCTCTCGGGGCTGAGCAACCCCGGCCTGGTAACGGTGGGCGCGCTGTTCATCGTCGTGGCAGGGTTGGGTGAGACTGGGGGAATCGACTGGCTGGGGCAACGGCTGCTCGGCCACCCGCGCACCCTGGTCGGGGCGCAAGTGCGGATCATGGGGCCGGTGGCGGGCCTGAGCGCGTTCCTGAACAACACCCCCGTGGTGGCGATGCTGATCCCGGCGGTCAACGACTGGGCCAAAAAGCTGGGCCTGAGCGCCTCCAAGCTGATGATTCCATTGAGCTACGCGGCCATTCTCGGCGGCATGTGTACGCTGATCGGCACCAGCACGAACCTGGTAGTCAACGGGCTCGTGATCGCGAACACGGACCGGCCGGGGCTGGGCATGTTCGACATTACCTGGTTGGGCCTGCCCTGTGCCCTGGTCGGCACAACTTACCTCTTGCTGCTGGGGCGCTGGTTGCTGCCGGCCCGCAAGTCCGTCGTCAGCAAGATGCAGGATCCGCGCGAGTACACCGTAGAGATGCTGGTGGAACCCGGCAGCCCGCTGGTGGATAAGTCGATCGAGCAGGCCGGCCTGCGGCACCTGCTCGGTATGTATCTGATGGAGATCCACCGGCACGACGAAGTGCTGGTGGCGGTCAGCTCCGAGCAGCGCTTGCTGGCGGACGACCGGCTGGTCTTCGTCGGGATCGTCGAGTCGGTCAAGGACCTGCACCGGATCCGCGGCCTAAAGCCCGCCACGGATCAGGTCTTCAAGCTGGACGCCCCGCGGCACCAACGCGTCCTGGTCGAAGCGGTGGTCTCCGACACCTGCCCGCTGGTGGGCAAGACGATTCGCGACGGCCGCTTTCGCAGCGTCTACAACGCCGCCGTCATCGCGGCGGCTCGCAATGGTGAGCGCATCCGGGCCAAGATCGGCGACATCGTCCTGCGGCCGGGCGATACGCTGTTGCTGGAGGCGCCCCCCTCCTTCGCCCAGCAGCAGCGCGACTCGCGCGACTTCTTCCTGGTCAGCGCGATGCCGGACTCAACCCCACGGCGGCACGAAAAGGCCTGGGTCGCGGTCGTGATCCTGGCGGCGATGGTCACCGCCGCCGCCCTGGGATGGCTGAGCATGTTGGTGGCCGCGATGCTGGCCGCCGGCCTGATGATCATGACCCGTTGCTGCTCGGCCGCCGCCGCGCGGCGTAATGTGGACTGGTCGGTGCTGATCGTCATCGCCGCCGCCCTGGGGATCGGCCGGGCTCTCGATCGGACCGGCACCGCCCGCGTCATCGCCGACACGCTGCTTGAGATCGGCGGCGAGAACCCCTGGATCGCGCTCGCGGTGATCTTCGGCCTGACGACGCTGTTCACCGAGATCATCACCAACAACGCCGCCGCGGCGCTGCTGTTTCCGATCGCGATGGCCACCGCCGACAGGCTGGGGGTCAATTCCATGCCGTTCGTGGCGGCAATCATGATCGCCGCCTCGGCCAGTTTCGCGACGCCGCTGGGATACCAGACGAACCTGATGGTCTACGGCCCCGGGGGCTACCGCTTCTCCGACTACCTGAAGATCGGCATCCCGCTCAACCTGCTGATGTGGATCACGACCGTGGGCCTCGCTCCGCTCATCTGGCCGTTCTGAGAACACCACGGGGACTACGGTTCGGCAAGCTGGTTTCGCCTAACGAGCAGGTTGTCTTTCTACTCCGACTGCTCGAGTCGCGGGGCCTCGGCCGGATGGCCCCCGCGGTAGGCATAGTCGGTATTCGTTAGAAGTTGATCCAGCGCGGCGAGAACGCCGTCCCAATTCATGGGCACGCCTTCGAAAGCCTCGGGGGGCAGCGCGAGCGAGTTGTCTCGGTTCGCGTACCGCTGCACCGACGCGTCGCGATACAGGACGTTCGAGAATTCGGCCTTGTGATTCGTATGGTAGTAGTGCGGCTTCGGCCCCAGACTGTTTGTGTCCATCGCCAGGGTCTCGACTCTAATCGGCACTCCATCCACTTCGTTTGTCCCCAGCCGGTCAAGCTTCCCGGCGGAGAAGTCCTCCGCCAGATGATCGAGTTGGCGGTAGAGGTATGAGCCGTAAGCGCTCTGATCGGAGCCGATCTTGGGTTCGCTGTGGCTCAGATTGAAATTGTTGTCGGAGGGGCAGAAGAACACCTTGGGATTCGGGCAGGCGGTCACGAGCAATTGCCCCAGCCCGTGGAAGTGCCGTTGGTTCCGCGGCGGATACCACGGCTCGGCTCCAATCCACATCTGATTGGTGGCAATCAGGTTGCCCGTCAGGTCAGGCCCCACCTCAGGCGGGTAGGCCGGTTCGGGGCCGCGCGGGATGTAATCCGCGTTGGAGTTGGCATATGTCTGGATGCCGAACCCAATCTGCCTGAGATTACTCCCGCAGACGGCCAGCTTGCTCGTATCGCGTACCCGCCCCAGCGTCGGGAGCAGGATCGATATTAACAGAGCGATGATCGTTACCACAACCAGGAGTTCGATCAAAGTGAATCCCCGGGCTCTTAGGTGCCTTACAATGAGCATCCGACTTACCCTTCTCTACAACATGTCCATGATCTTCCTGCAAACAGGCGTAGTATGACGAATAACTGTTTGGTCGCCATGGCAGGGAGGGCGAAGCTCCCGTTGGGCCGCGGATATGGGAGGGCGAAGCTCCCGCTGAGCCGCGGATATGGGAGGGCGAAGCTCCCGCTGAGCCACGGATATGGGAGGGCGAAGCTCCCGCTGAGCCACGGCGCCCCTGGCTCGGCAGGAGCCTCG
>JAGMDK010000532.1 GCA_023128695.1 Phycisphaerae bacterium | reverse complement strand
CTGATTCGCCCAAGACCATTGCCGACACGGGACAGAGTCCGCCCGATGCACGAAGACCGGCGCCAACGCTTTCGGCACGTTGCCGGCCTTGAATAAATCCAGGATTCGTGTTGCCACTTGCTCAGACTTGCCGTAGAATTTCATCTGTTTGATCCTCGGAGCCCGTTGCCGATCGTCCGCCAAGATGCCGGTAGCGGGCTCTGCTTTGTTTACCCCGTATCACGAATTCAACCACACAAGTCTAAGTGTTCCACGGAAACACCAGAAGCCAAACGAAATCCACAACGAAATTCAACTTTTGTGGTGTTTCCGGTTCTGTGCCGGTATCTGTGGTGTTTGCACTTGCTTTGCACGCGGCGCGCTGTAGTGTTGACTCGAAGTCTATAGATGAAGCACTCACAATGTCTGGCGTGTGTCAACAACGTGGTTTGCAGCGCGTTTAGGCCGGCTTTCACGAGCGTTCCGGTTCTGGTGCGCGTGTACCCCCACCCCCAGGTGACGGTACCATGCGGCGGGGTTGTGTATATATGTTCTTCCCCCCCTTTCTTCTTCATCATGGCCGTGGGGATATGATCTTGGCGACACACTGATACGCGGCACCTGAATCGGATAACGAGAACGTGTAGTAAGGCTTATGCGGACCCTACTCGGCTAGCGGATGAATGCATGATGGATCATCGCATTGGGGGTTGTTCACACGTTGTGCGAGGGTATAAGCGGCGGGCCAACGCGGTCAGCCTCCCGCAGAACGTGTGCTGTCACACGTTTCGGGCCACGGGCATCACCGCATACCTTGACAACGGAGGCTCAATCGAGAACGCCCAGGCCATCGCGGCCCACGAGTCCCCGCGAACCACCAAGCTCTACGACCGAACGAGCGACGAAATCACGCTTCACGAGGTGGAACGAATCGCCATCTGAAATGATGGCCAGTCTTCCGGAGAGTTCCTCGGGCTTCCAACGCCTGTCGAGCCGGCCTGGTATCCCGTCCCAACCGCGCTCTGGTGCAGGGTCCCCTCTCTTCGTAGAATCGCGACCGGCTAACGCCGGTAGCCCCATCCGGGTTACTCGTTTGAACTGAAGGAGGCATGTCGAACGTGAACAACCAGGTAGAGTCCGGCCGCTGCGGCCCCAACAACCCGCACCCGCTCTCAACGCTGAAGACCGAACTCGTTTGGGAGGGAAAGTACGACGAATACGGCAACCGATGCGAGGTTGACGAAGCGAAGAAAGCTCACAACTGCCAACACAGTCGGCGTCATCCCCTTGTGAGGCAGACTAGCGTCGCGGAGCTGCAGGAAGAACAATGAACAACTTCGGCGAAAAGGTCAGCTTTATCTGGAGCGTCGCGTGCTTGCTCCGCGGACCCTACAAGGAGGCTCAGTACGGCAAGGTGATTCTGCCGCTCACGGTGCTGCGTCGCCTCGATTGCGTGCTGGAGCCGACCAAGGAGAAGGTGCTCGCCAAGGCCAAGAGCCTCAAGGGCGGCAAGGTCGGGAACGTCGAACCGATTTTAAACCGCGTCGCCGGGGTCTCCTTCCACAACACCAGCAGGCTCGACTTTCAGAAGCTCAAGGGTGAGCCCGACAAAATCGCCGCCAACCTCACCCGCTACATCAAGAGCTTCTCGTCGAAGGCCCGCGAAATCATCGACTACTTCGGCTTCGAGTCGGAAATCGCCAAGCTCGACGAGGCCGACCGCCTGTTCCTCGTCGTCTCGAAGTTCTGCGACATCGACCTTCATCCGGACGTGGTGCCCAACACCGATATGGGCTACATCTTCGAGGAACTCATCCGCAAGTTCAACGAAGCCGCCAACGAGACTGCTGGCGACCACTTCACGCCCCGCGAGGTCATCCGGCTCATGGTCAATCTGCTCTTCGAGCCGGACGGCGACGAGTACACGCCGCCGCGACCGCTGGAGGAAATCGAGGCCGACATCAAGACAATTGAGAAGGATATCGTTCGCATGCTCGCGGAGGTGACGGCATGAGAGAAATACTCGGCGATGCCAAGAACATCCGTGCGTTGCTCGGTAACGCGAAGTACGCCATCGACTACTACCAGCGTGAGTTCCGCTGGCAGACGAAGCACGTGACCGAGCTCATCGACGACCTCGCGAACAAGTTCCTCGAAAGCTACGAGCCCGAACACGAACGTAGTGCCGTAGAGCGGTACGGCCACTACTTTCTCGGCTCCATCATCATCAGCAACAAGGACGGGCAGAAGTTCATTATCGACGGCCAGCAACGCCTCACATCGCTCACGCTGCTCCTCATGTACCTGCACGGCCTGCTGGAAGACACGGAGCAGAAGGGCCAGGTCGCCGAACTGATATTCGCACAGCGGTACGGCAAGAAGTCCTTTAACCTCGATGTGCCGGAACGAACCGCATGCATGGAAGCCCTTTATAGCGGGCAGCCCTTTGACGAAAACGACCAGCCTGAATCCATCCGCAACATCCTCGCACGCTACTCTGACATCGAAAACCATTTCCCCGAAGAGCTTGCTGGCGGAGCATTGCCGTACTTCGTCGATTGGCTCATTGAGAACGTCCACCTTGTCGAGATAACCGCTTACTCCGACGAAGACGCCTATACGATTTTCGAGACGATGAACGACCGAGGCTTGTCTTTGACGCCGACGGACATGCTCAAGGGTTACTTGCTCGCCAACATTCAGGATCCCGACCAGCGAAACAACTCGAGCAAGGTCTGGAAGCAGCGAGTCGGAACACTTCGGGAGTTCGGCAAGGAGGAGGACGCGGACAGCATCAAGTCGTGGCTCCGCGGCCAGCACGCCGAGAGCATCCGGGAACGAAAACGAGGTGCATTGCCCAAGGACTTCGACCTCATCGGAACCGAGTTTCACCGCTGGGTTCGTGACCACGAGGACGCTCTCGGGCTCCAGTCCAGTTCGGATTTCGCCCGATTCATCGACCGCGACTTCGCCTTCTACACACGCCAGTACCACCGGCTACGCGAAACGGCGGAGACGTTCACCGACGGTCTTGAATGCGTCTTCTACAACGCTCAGCACAACTTCACGCTTCAATACCCGGTGCTGCTCGCACCGCTTCGGCTTGACGATTCTGAAACGGACATCGAACGCAAGCTTCAGCTCACCGCGACGTTCTTGGACATCCTGATAGCTCGCCGAATCTGGAACTTCCGGGCCATCGCCTATTCGACCATGCAGTACGCGATGTTCCTTATTGTGCGGGATATTCGCGGTAAGAGCACTGCCGAGCTCGCGACGGTCCTCCGTCAGCGACTCGACGCCGAAGAAGAGACGTTCTCCACGAACGACCGCTTCCGACTGCACGGCATGAACGGAAGGCATATTCACCGCATGCTCGCTCGAATGACCGACTACGTCGCGACGCGGTCTGGCCAGGCGTCCCGGTACACCGAATACTCGACGCGGGGAAAGAAGGGCTACGAAGTCGAGCATATCTGGGCGAATCACGCTGAGCGGCACGAGGCTGAATTTGACCACCCCGCCGACTTTCAGGAGTACCGAAATCGTTTCGGCGGTTTGCTCCTGCTGCCTAAGAGCTTCAACGCCAGTTACGGCGACCTGCCTTATGACGAGAAACGGTCGCACTACAACAGTCAGAACCTACTGGCTCGGAGCCTGTGCGGCGAGTGCTATGACCGCAACCCCGGCTTCCTTCGGTTCATCCGCGAAGCCGAGCTTGAGTTTCAGCCGCACGACCAATTCAAGAAGGCCGACCTTGACGCTCGCCACGAACTCTATCGCCAGCTTGCCGAACAGATTTGGAATCCGGCACGGCTCGAAGAGGAGGCCTCTCGTTGAACCACAAAGCTAAGCTTCCAGTTGAGATAATCGAGCAGGACATCGTTCGCATGCTTGCGGAGGTGACGGCATGAGCGGTAGCACGCCAACCCATCCCCCGGGCGGAGAGATCATCGTCTACCAGACCGAGGACGGCGGCAGCCGCATTCAGGTGCGCCTGGACGCGGGTACGGTCTGGCTGCCGCAGGCGCTCATCGCCGAGCTTTTCCAAACGTCGATTCCGAACGTAAACATCCACCTGAGAAAGATCTACGAAGAGAGAGAGCTGGACCCGGCGGCAACTATTAAGGAATGCTTAATAGTTCGCCAGGAGGGCTCCCGACAGGTCTCGCGCAAGGTGCTTCATTATAACCTGGAGGCCATCCTGGCGGTCGGCTATCGGGTCCAAAGCCCGCGCGGCACGCAATTCCGCCAGTGGGCCACCGAGCGGCTAAGCGAGTATCTGGTCAAGGGCTTCACGCTCGACGACGACCGGCTCAAAGGGCGCGACGGGCTCGCCGACTACTTCGACGAGCTGCTTGCTCGCATCCGGGAATACTTCGAGCGTGAGCTGAAACTCCACGTTCCCGGCGCCTGGATTGACGAGAGCAAACGTGATAAGAAGGACGGCCAGGTCGGCATCGTCGGTTATGAGATTCCGCTGACGCGGCACTTCTACGAGTACACGCCGCCGCGTCCGCTGGAGGAAATCGAGGCCGACATCAAGACCATCGAGAAGGACATCGTTCACATGCTCGCGGAGGTGACGGCATGAGCACAGAAACTTTTCTGCAACCGCGACTGATTGGAGAACGCTTCGAGGGGCATGCGATTCCACTTGAGTTCCTCAAGGACTTGGCCGTGCTCGAAGAGATGATTGTCGAGGTTGCCAAGTGGCGGTTCCTGGAGGAGCATCCGGAGCGGAAGAGGTCTCCACGCGGCTTCACTGAAGGTATCGAGCTGAAGTTGACTGGCGTAGAGGACGGCAGCGCGATTGCGGTGATCAGCCTTGTCGTTGCCTCCAGCACGCTGTTCCCACCTGACAATCAATCCTATTTTGAGGAAGCGAGGGATGCCATTGTCAGCGTGATTGACGCAGCGAAACAGGACAAATCAATCACTGAGCGCTTTCCCGAAAAGGCACTGGGTTACTTTGACAGGATGGGTCGCAGTCTCCGAAGTGGTGAGGCGATCGAATTCACCACGCCATCCAACAGCACGCCGGTCCGCTTGACCAAGGAAATCCGCCGGAAGCTCGTTCTCGCTTCGTCCGCCAAGGAACTTACTGAGGAGATCTCCGTTCGCGGTGCAATTCCTGAAGCCGATCAGGACGACATGAGCTTTGAGATTCAGTTGATCGACGGACGCAAGGTCCGTGCTCCGATGGCAACGCAGCACTTGGACACAATCCTTGAAGCCTTCAATGGCTACAAGAGCGGAGCGCGTGTGCTCATACAGGGTGTTGGTAAGTTCAATAGAAACGAGCGATTGCAGGGCCTTGAATCCATCGAGCACATCAGCATTCTCGACCCACTGGACATACCAGCCCGCCTGGATGAACTGCGCAGCTTGCAGGACGGCTGGCTCGATGGCAAGGGGATTGCCCCAAGCTCGGAGGAGCTTGATTGGCTGGCCAAAGCCTTTGACGCCCGATACCCAGAAGACCTCCCGCTACCTTTCGTGTATCCGACAGCCGAGGGCGGCATCAGAGCCGAGTGGTCGGTGAAACCATATGAGATGTCGCTCGAGATCGATCTGTCGAAGAAGACAGGCGAATGGCACCAACTGAAGATGGACACAGATGACGAGGACACCCGCAGTCTCAATCTTGAAACCGATGAAGACTGGAAATGGCTGGCTGACACCATCGGCAAGGTGCAGGAGGGGGCGGCATGACCGATGAGACACTCTTGCTACGCCAGATCAATCCCTCCTGGGTGCAACAAGACCACGTTACATCCCAAGCGTTCCGACCAACACCGAAGGATGAGTGCAAGCTCTCTGTATACGATGGCGACATGATCACTCCGGAGCGGTCCTGGAATCATTACACCAGCCAACTCGGCTACAAGTCGATGGGGGTCATGGCGGTAAGCGTCATCGAGTGCAAGGGGCAGGAGCTTAGGGTGCGACCGGACCCCAGGCCCTTCCCAGAGCATGCTGTGATCGACTTCACCGGACTGGGAACGAACCAGATCGAGAAGAAGAGCAAACGACTGAGGGTGGCCGCCGAGTTGCGAGGCTGGCGGTTTCGGGTGGGGGCTGGAGAGTGACTGGATTAGCGGTTGATTCCAATCATGCTCTAAAGCGGCGGTTCCGGCCGTATCCCGACTATCGGGATTCGGGAGTCGAATGGCTCGGCCAGGTGCCGGAGCGTTGGAACATCACGAGTATTAAGCGACTCGCGCGCAAAGGATATCGAACTTTCACCGACGGCGACTGGATTGAATCTCCGTTCATCAAAGATGAAGGAGTGCGATTGATTCAGACCGGGAACGTGGGCATTGGTGTCTATCGCGAGCAAGGCTTCAGATACATATCGCAGGAGACTTTCGGGGCTTTTCATTGCACCGAAGTGCAGCCTAAAGACGTTCTCGTGTGCCGCCTCGCGGAACCAGTCGGGCGAGCGTGCCTTGCCCCGGACCTGGGTGTGCGAATGATAACGTCGGTCGACGTGTGCATATTGAAAACACGCGATGGCATTGATGCGCGATATGTCGTGTATGCCCTTTCCAATCCGCAATATCTCAGCTGGGTCGATTCCTTGTGCAGAGGTGGAACGCGCGACCGCATCAGCAGGTCGATGCTCGGGAGCCTACACATACAACTTCCACCACTCCCCGAGCAGCGGGCGATAGCGGTCTTTCTGGACCGGGAGACGGCCCGGATTGACGAACTCGTCGCCAAGAAGCAGCGGCTCATCGAATTGCTCGCCGAGAAACGCACCGCCCTCATCAGCCACGCCGTCACCAAAGGCCTCAACCCCGACGCCCCGATGAAGGACTCGGGCGTCGAGTGGCTGGGCAAAGTCCCAGAGCGTTGGCGGATAAAGAAACTCAAGTTTCTAGCGGACGGCGGCGTTGAGAACGGCCTGTTCAAGAAGAAGCAGTTCTTTGGGGCCGGTGTCAGACTCGTCAACGTGTTTGACGTTTATCGTGAGGATTTCTTGGTCGATGAGACGACGCTAGAGCGGGTAGAAGCGGATGGCGTTGAGTCACGGAGGTACGCAGTTCAACCCGGAGACGTTTTCTTCGTTCGCTCTTCACTGAAGCTCGAAGGTGTTGGCAAATCAGCGTGCATGCTCGACCTCTCTGAGCCCGCAGTCTTTGAATGCCACCTTGTTCGCATGCGACCAAGTCGCGACGCTATCGTGCCCCGTTTTCTCATCAACTTCCTGAACTCTGTGCCCGCAACGAACCGACTCATCGCGTTGGCGAACCAAGTTACGATGACGACAATCGACCAAGACAAGTTCAAGAGCTTGGAAGTGCCGGTTCCCCCGCTACAGGAGCAGGAAGCCATCAGCGAACTGCTTTCAGAACACACACGCAGGTTCTTTGCGTTGGCTTCATCAGTGAATGACGCCATCGACAGACTCCGCGAATACCGCTCCGCCCTGATTTCCGCCGCCGTGACGGGCAAGATTGACGTGCGGGAAGTTGCATCAGTCGTTCCCGCACGTCGGGCGAACGTTCACTTTCATCGCTGCGTGTTGGCGGCCGAGATTGTTGACCGTCATCTTGACACCCCGCGATTCGGACGACTCAAGCTCCAGAAGCTACTCATACTGGCCGAGCGACATCTTGGCCTCGATGAGATTCAAAGCCAACCGGTCCGGGCTGCGGCAGGTCCGTTCGACAACCGCATGATGCGAGCCATCCAAGCCCAACTGAAACGACAGAAGTGGTTCGACCCGACCAAGACGGAGCGTGGAACGAAATACGTCCCCATGGAGAAGCACGGCGGGCATCGAGAGTACTTCGAGCGGTATTGGGGCGACAAGCAAGAACCGTTTGATGCATTGATGGCGTTGCTGAAGCCGATGACGACGCAGCAAGCGGAGATTGTGGCGACGTTATACATGGCGTGGAATGATTTCGTTATTGCGGGAGCCGAGTTCGACGATGAGCGTATCGTCTCCGAGGTCTTGAACAACTGGGACGAATCCAAGCAGAGTATCGAGCCCGACCGGTGGCGAAGAGCCGTCACGTGGATGAGAGAGAAGGGCCTTATCCCTTGCGGCTACGGCTCACCCACACGAAAGGGCGTCGCCGATGCCAACTGACCACCGCGAAATCGCGTTTGAAGCAGCAATCAACAAGCTCCGCGAATACCGCTCGGCCTTGATTTCCGCCGCCGTGACCAGCAAGATTGACGTGCGGAAGGAGCCGGTATGACGCGCGTGGAGGTAAGACCTCAGCTGCTGCGGTGGGCGACCGAGCGGGCGGGGGATCGCGCGGCGGACATTCGCGAGCGATTCCCGAAGCTTGAGTTGTGGGAGCGCGGGGAGGCGAAGCCGACGCTCAAGCAACTTGAGCGTTTCGCCAAGGCCGTGTACGTGCCCATCGGGTATCTGTTCTTGCCGAAACCGCCTGTGGAACGCATCCCCATCCCTGATCTGCGCACGGTCGCAAGCCGGCCGATGACGCAGCCGAGCCCCGATCTTCTGGACGTGATCTATCTGTGCCAGCGTCGTCAGGCGTGGTATCGGGAGTACGCTCAGTTTGCCGGCGAGGAGCCGCTTGATTTCGTGGGCTCGGCGCGGCTCGATAGCCGGGAAGTGCAGGTTGCCCAGGACATGCGCCGGGTGCTCAACTTTGGCGTGGAGGCGCGCCGGGATTGCCGGAGCTGGACCGAGGCTCTGCGGCGTTTCATCGAGCGGGCGGAAGACGTGGGCGTGCTCGTCATGGTCAGCGGAATCGTGGGCAGCAACACCCATCGCGGACTCGATCCGGAGGAGTTCCGCGGTTTCGCCCTGGTGGACGACTTGTCGCCGGTCGTATTCATCAACGGCGCGGACACGCTGGCCGCGCGGATGTTCACGCTGGCGCACGAGCTGGCCCACCTCTGGTTGGGCCAATCCGCGCTATCCGATGTCGGTCCCGCATCGTCTCCTTCGCAACGCATCGAGGCCTGGTGCAACCGCGTGGCCGCCGAGTTTCTCGTGCCGCTCGACGACCTGCGGCGGGAGCTGACGCGCGGTGATCCGTTGCCGGATGTTTCGCGGCTGGCGCAAAGTTTCAAGGTCAGCACGCTCGTCATCTTGCGTCGCCTGCTGGATGCGCGGCGTATCTCGCGGGAGACGTTCGACGTGGCATACCAGAAGGAATGGCGACGCCTTGTTGGACGCCCCCGATCCAGTGGCGGGGATTTCTACCGGACGTGCGGACTGCGGGTCAGCCGGCGCTTCGCCCGGGCGATCGTGGTGAACACGCTGGAAGGGCATACGTCGTTCACCGAGGCGTTTCGGTTGCTCGGTCTCAAGAAGATGGCAACCTTTCGCGAGATCGGGCAACGCCTGGAGGTGGGTGTTTGATGGCGTATCTACTCGACGCGGACGTCTTCATTCGCGCGAAGAACCTCCATTAGGGGTTCGACTTCTGTCCCGCCTTCTGGGACTGGCTCGCCTTGGAAAACGCCGGGGGCCGGCTGTTCAGCATCGAGAAGGTGGGCGATGAGATCCATGCTGTGGCCGATGATCTTTCCGACTGGGCCGAAGAGCGGAGCAGCGGTTTCTTTCTCCGCCCGGACGCCTCGATCTTCCCGGCGTTGGCCAAAGTCAGCACTTGGTCTACGAGCCAACACTACAAGCCGGCCGCAGTGGATGCCTTCATGCAGGTGGCCGATTACTATCTCGTGGCCCACGCACTCGCCGGGGGCCATGCCGTGGTCACACACGAGATTCCGTCGGGCTCGTCGCGTAAGATCAAGATTCCCGACGCCTGCATTGGTCTGGACATCAAGTGCATGACACCGTTCGAGATGCTGCGCAAAGAGCGAGCGCGCTTTGTGCTCCGCGGCGCCGGAGCCCCGGAGAGCAGCCATGGCGGTTGATTACAGAGAGACCGCCTTTGAGGCGGCCATCGAACACCACTTGCTCAACGTTGCCGGTTACACCAAGGCTGACCCCGCCAACTTCGACCGCGAACGGGCCATTGATGCGACGGTCTTCATCCCGTTCGTGAAGGAAACGCAGCCCGAAACGTGGAAGAGCCTGGAGACCCTCCACGGGGCCGAGACTGAATCGGTTCTCCTCGACGACCTCTGCAAGGCCCTCGACTCGCCCCAGGGCTCGCTTGCCGTCATCCGGCACGGATTCAAGTGCTTCGGGAAGCCCATCCGCGTGGCTTTCTTCGCCCCGGCCCACAGCATGAACCCGGACACTGAGAGGCTCTACGCTGCGAACCGGCTCTCCGTTACCCGCCAGCTCAAATACAGCACGAAGAACGAGAACTCGATTGACGTGGTACTCAGCCTAAACGGCTTGCCCGTGGCAACGGCCGAACTCAAGAACCCGATGAGCGGCCAGACGGTCGAGCACGCCAAGCAGCAGTACAAAACCGACCGCGACCCACGCGAGAAGATTGTCGAGTTCAAGAAGCGGGCCTTAGGAGTCGCGCATAAATAACAGTTA
>JAGMDK010000531.1 GCA_023128695.1 Phycisphaerae bacterium | reverse complement strand
GGCCGGTACGGGGCCCGGTCGCTACGTTCCTGTAGAGACCGATTACTCATCCGAAAACTCGTAGGTAAACTCACCTTCACCGTCGGTGCCCATGGTGACGACGGCCGGGATCTTGTCCGCCGCCATCTGCTCCAGCAAGCGGCGGGACAAAACGGGCAGCACGGCCTGGTCAATCACGTGGTCGATCTGACGGGCGCCCAGGTCCACCTGCTGACAACGGCCGGCCATCACCGCGTACACGTCGTCCTTGACCCGGAATTCGGCCTTGTGGGCGGCGGCCAAGCGCTTGCCGACCTTACGCAACTTCATCTTCGCGATCATCTGGAGAATATCGTCGCCGAGCGTCAGGAATGGGATCACCGTCATGCGGGCCACCAGGGCCGGCTTGAAGTGGTCGCGCAAATGCGGGTAGACCACCTCTTTCAGTTCCTTGGCATCGAAGTCGTCTCCGGCCTGCTCACAATACTCTTGAATGGAGTCGGTCCCCAGATTACTCGTCAGGAAAAGAACGGTGTTCTTGAAGTCGATCACGCGGCCCTCGCCGTCCGCGAGGCTCCCCTTGTCGAACACCTGGTAGAACAGGTTCATGACGTCGGGGTGGGCCTTTTCGACCTCATCCAGCAACACCACTGAATACGGGTTCTGCCGCACCGCCTCGGTCAGCACGCCGCCCTCGCCGTAGCCTACATAGCCCGGCGGCGAGCCCTTGAGCTGCGAGACGGTGTGTTTCTCCATGAACTCCGACATATTGATCGAGGTCAGGAAGCGGTCGCCGCCGAACAGCAGGTCCGCGACGGTCAGCGCGAGCTCGGTCTTGCCGGTGCCGCTGGGGCCGACGCAGAGGAAGACGCCCATCGGCTGGGCGGGGTTGCCGATCCCGGCTTTCGCGGACCGCAGTTTCTCGGCGATGGTTTCCAGGGCATGATCCTGGCCGACGACGCGTTCGCGCAGCCGATCCTCCATGTTCAGCGTGGCGGAAATCTCGTCCTTGACGACCTTGCCGACCGGGATGCCGGTCCAGTCCGAAAGCACGGCGGCGATCGCGTCCGCGTCCACCTGCGCGTACAATAGCGGATCCTCGTCTTGGATCTCCTTCAACGCCGCCATCCCCTCGTCGATCTGTTTGCGAAGCTCACCTTCGTCAACCGCCTCGGCCGGTTCCGGCTCCTTTGCCTCTGCTTCCGCCTCTTCGGCGGCCTCCTCTTTGTCAGCTTCTTTCGGAGCCGCGTCCTGCGCCGTGGCGGCTTCCTCTCTGCGAGCAATCGCATCGGGGCTGTCCTCGCCCTGGAGCTTAGCCCGCAGGTCGCGAATGTGGTTGACGGCTTCGAGCTCATTCTGCCAGCGCTGCTCGGTTTTCTCGCGATCCTCGAGCAGTGCCGTGCGCGACTCTTCCATCTCCGTCAACATCTTCTCTTCGATCGTCAGACCGGCGTCTCGGTCGCGGTTCAGGGCTTCGATCGCGGTGTCCAGATTCGTGAGTTGGCGGTCGATGTCTTCCAGCGACGCCGGGCGGGTCGTCAGACCGACGGCCACGCGGGCGGCCGCGGTATCGAGCAGGTCGACCGCCGAGTCGGGCAGAAAGCGCCCGTTTACATAGCGTTTGGCCAGTTCGGCCGCCGCCGTGACCGCCTCGTCGAGCATGATCACCTTGTGATGCGTTTCGTACTTATCCTTCAAGCCCCGCAGCATCACCACGGTGTCCTCGATCGCCGGCTCGTTGCAGCGCACCAGTTGGAAGCGGCGTTCAAGGGCGGCATCCTTCTCGAAGTATTTCTTGTATTCAGCCCACGTGGTGGCGGCCACGGTGCGCAGCTCGCCGCGGGCCAAGGCAGGCTTGAGCAGGTTGGAGGCGTCGCCGCCGCCGGCACCCGCCCCGCCCCCGATCATCATGTGGGCCTCGTC
>JAGMDK010000530.1 GCA_023128695.1 Phycisphaerae bacterium | reverse complement strand
ATCTCAGCTTGGAAACGGTTTTTCCAGGGCTCATACTGCCGCACAACTTACCCAAATTGCCCATTTTGCCATACGCGAAGGCCCGAGAACCGATTCTGTGCCCCGGCGGCTCTATGTTGGCAGGACCGTCAAGGCCGCGTCGAGGCGGCCGATACGCAGTTCTCGGGCCGATGTGCCGCTGCCCATTCTGGCCCGGACCATTTCGATTGCGGATTGACGATTGACGATTGCGGATTGCACTGCTGGCGCCGGGACATCCACTGGGCTCACACCTCTCATCAATCCGAAATCCGCAATCTACAATCCCCAATCGAGTGTCTTGCCGCCGGCGTCGGCCACGAAATAAAGCCCCTCGTCCGCCGCCTTGGGGTCGAACTTCAAGCGGCTGCCGGAAAGCTGGCCGATGTTGCCGGGCGTGACCGTGCTACTGCTTCTGTGAACGCTCCTTTCCGTCGAGGATCTCGAGACTCGACACGAGTAGCAGGTCGATGATCTCGAACGTCTCGTCGACTTTGTACACGATTGCGGTGCGCCCACTCGGCGAGCGTGCCAGGAAATCCGGGTGCCCAACGTCCAAATGCCGGCCGTCCGCCAAGTGGATACGATAAGCACGAAAGGGCTGCGCCCGCTGGACTTGCACGAGTTGCTCAACGGTCATCGTTTGCTCCAGACATCTAACAGCCTATACCAATATTTTACACTGAGTGGCACGGGACGGCAAGGCTGAGTGGCTCGCAGTCCTTTGTCGGCGCGCCGGGAAACGTGCCGTCCAGCAGGGCCAGCTTGAGGGTGGCGGTCACCGCCAGGATGTCGGGCTTGTTCACCGTCGAGCCCTGGTCGACAATGTCCTGGACCTTCGGGCTCCCTCCTCGCTCACGCTCCCGCCTTGGTTGCGTTCGCCCCTCAGCGTCGCCGTCGGCGCTGCCGCTGATCTGGACCATGGCCGCGTAGTCGTCGGGGTCGGAGGTGATGTTGTTCTCGAATAGGGAGCAAGCGATGGGCATGGCCGATTCTCCCTATCAGTAACTCGTCATCAGCTTACCAGTATGCCACGCGGGGGCAAGTGGCAAAACCTCGGCGGAAAGGCCTTGTCGCACGCACGCTTGACGGCTTGGGCGTAGCTTCGTCGGGTGTACCGCGGTCCCGCCTCGACCTTCGGGTTCGGTTTGGCGCGGCAAAACTGGCTGGGCTGCACCCGCGTCTTGCGTTTTGTCCGAAGGCGCTGACGGAGTTCGCGAACGGCATCAGCCGGGCTAAAGATGAACGCGTCGAGGTCATGCTTCAGAAACGGGGACAGAACCTGCTGGGCTTTGGGCCCGATAAAAAAAACGCGATTGCGACCGTGATGCTCGGTTTTGTGCGAACCCGGCTTGTACACCCAGATTCTGCCGGACATGTCGAGGTCTCCGGTTCGCATGGAGGTCGCTTCTCCGGGCCGCATGCCGGTCAGGAGCTGGAGTTCAGCCATCGCTGCTACCTGCCCGGATCATGGCACGGCGAACGGCCTTCAACTCGGGCGGCCCGAAGTCCGCCACCAGTGTCTTGCCGTAGAGCCGGAAAAGCTGCCGGACGGCATCCTTGATGTTCTCGAACTCGCCGGTTGGATGCCCATTCTTGACGTAGTAGCTCTCGGCAGCCACTCGGCGATGACCTGTTCGTACCGTTGCCGGCTCTCCTCCGTGCCGTGCTGGCCGAGGTAAACGTCGCGGCCGTTCAGCCGGACGACGGCGAGACCGGAAGGCTTGTGGAGGCGGTACTTGGGGATTCGTGCGGATCTTCTGTCGGGCATGATTTGGGCTCCTCGTGCGCTCAAAAGTGGTAATTACCACTTTTCGAGGCTTTCAGAGCCGCTCTACCCGACGCAGGCAGGTACGCTAAACAGCGTTCGGCCAAGGGATTATATCAAAGCGGGCGATCGGATTCGAACCGACGACGTCCAGCTTGGGAAGCTAGGACCAGCCCTGGCCGATTTGGCTCTCAAAGCCTGTGTTTGCAGTATCTTAGCGTGATTCGCGGTTTTCGCAATCCTTCGCATCCTGTCGCGTTTTGACGCGTTTAGAGGTGGTATTACCACTTAAGGTGGTAGTCCTACCACCTTGCCGAATCGGGCTATGGTATCGCGTGTCCTGGGCAGCGAGCACGGGGTGCAGCATAAACCACTCCCGCTCGGAGGCCCTGGCGACGGGAATCGGCGTCATCCTCTCATCCCCAGCCGACTTGCCTGCCCATTGCATGCCACCCCGTCCATCCCCGATGGCGTTTTCGGCAAGTTCAGGCTGACGGTCCTCATGCGATTACCGCTCTATAGATAGACCTCACGGAGCTTGGATTCGTCCTCCAGTACCTCTGCCGATCCCGAGTACGAGACGCGGCCATTGCGGAGAACGTACACCTGGTTGGCGATCCTGAGAACCTCGCGGACCTTCTGCTCGACGATTAGGATGGCCGTGTTGTTCCCCTGAGCGATGGCCTGAATCCGGTGCAGAGCCTCCGTGGCCAGTAGCGGCGCAAGACCCAACGAGGGCTCATCAAGCAATAACACGCGTGGGGACAGGATCAGGGCGTTTGCAAGGGCGAGCATCTGCTTCTCACCACCAGAGAGTGTCTCAGCGCGTTGACGCAGTCGAGGCCTGAGCGCCGGGAACAGCGAGAGCGCCCGTTCGACACCCTCCTTGGAACGCTTTTTGGGCAGCGTCACCCCACCCATCTCAAGGTTTTCTCCAACGGACAGATCGGTGAAGACGCGATTGCCCTGCGGAACATATGCCATACCCCGTAAAAGTAGACGTCTTGGCGTAGCTAACTCCAACTCCCGGCCATCCAGGCAAACACGCCCTTGCCAGACGGGCAATAAGCCGAAAACGGCCTTTAGCAGCGTCGACTTGCCAGCCCCATTGTGCCCGATCAGGGCGACTATCTCACCCTGTTTCACTTCCAGGTCCACGCCCGCCAGCACCTGCTTCTTCCCGTAGCCGGTGACGAGTGCTTCGACGCTCAAGAGGCAGCCGTTCTCGCTAGCCAACGTACGCCTCCATGATTTCGGGACGCTCCAAGACCTCGCTTGGCGGCCCTTGGGCTATGACCTTGCCCTCGTCCATCACAATGACCACGTCCGCCGCCTGCCGCACTGCTGCAATATCGTGCTCAATGAAGACGACCAGCTTCCCCTCATTCCGCAGTTGCCCAAGCAGCCCGAGTATCTGCGTCACCATCTCCGGATGCACGCCCGCCACAGGCTCGTCAAGCAGCAGCATCCGCGCCTCCGTAGCCACACAACACGCGATTGTGAGCAGCTTCTGCTGTCCATACGACAACTCTCCGGCGGGTTTCGCTGCGTCCGCTGTCAACTCGACGAACTCCAACAACCGCATCGCTTCCTCGCGATTACGCCGCTCCTCCTCCGCGACGCCGAACCGCAGCAACGCCGACAGTAGCTTCTCCCCGCGTTGATGAGGACGTGCCAACATGACGTTTTCCACCACGGGCACCTGCTGAATCAACCGCAAGTCCTGAAACGTCCGGGCGATCCCGAGCCGCGCGATCCTGTGCGGGGCCAGTCGAGTTATGTCGCGATCACCACAGTAGCACTGCCCTCCATCAGCGGGCAGGAACCCTGTAAGCACATTAAGAAGCGTCGTCTTCCCCGCTCCATTAGGTCCGATGATCGCCACGATACCGTCCGTGTCAAACTGCACACTGAGGCCATCCAGCGCCCGAACACCGCCGAATGATTTCCTCAGGCTCTCGCATCGCAGGCTCTCGATTGTCAATGTTGTGTAAGCCATAGCAGCCTCATTGCCGTCCTGCGAAAACGTCCCTCACCGCCCGAATGCGTACCTTCCCACTAGGCCACGTGGGCGGATCATCATCATGATGACCAAGAGGCTTCCATAGATGATCTGCCGCAGGTTCGCAGCGACCGCACTTGGCAAGCCGACAAAACGTAGTCCCTCGGGCAGCGTCACCAACACAAACGCCCCAATCAACGGCCCCCACAGGCTGCCGGCCCCGCCGATGATGACCATCGAGATGATCAGGATCGACTCCATCACCGTAAAGCTGGTCGGGTCGATGTACGTGATGTAGTGGGCGTACAGACTCCCTGCCGACGCCGCCAAAAGCCGCACTCACCGCAAACGCTGTGACCTTGAACCGGAGCGTGTTCTTACCCACAGCTTTGGCCACGACCTCGTCCTCCCGAATCGCGCGCAAAACCCGACCGAACGGGCTCGACGTCAGACGCCAAACAACGAGGTACGCAAACGTCGCGAGCGCAGCCGCCAGAATGATGAACTCGAAACTCGTATCGACTTCCCACCCCAGGATAACTGGTTGCGGAATTCCCGGGATTCCCAATGGTCCCCGCGTTGCCTCTGTCCAGTTATTGAAGATGCTGAACAGAATCATCTGGAACCCAAAGGTAGCGATGATGAAATAGTCGTCGTGCAGCCGCATCGAGGGGAGGGAAACAAGTAGGGATGCACCCGCGGCAACCAGCATTCCAACTACGATCCCCACCAGGAATGGAGCGCCAGCATCGACGGTGAGAAGCGCCGCTGTGTAGGCGCCAAGCCCGTAGAACGCCGCGTGGGCAATCGACAGCAAACCGAGATTCCCGGCGAGTATGTCGAGAGAAATGCTGAGCGCCGCGTAGATTCCAAAGAGCACCAGAATGTGGAGAACGTATTCCATCTCACACAGTGACTTTTTTCAAGGGCTGCCCGAAAACACCCTGGGGCCGTAGAATCAAGAAGATAACCAACACGAAGAATGCGATAGCGTCCTGCCATTGCGACGGCAGCTTCCAAATGCCGAATTGTTGGGCGGCCGCTAGCAGCAAGGCTCCCAGCGTGACGCCGGGAAGGCTTCCACGCCCCCCCACGATCACCGCCACAATCGCCAGCATCAACATGTTCATGCCCATGGTGGGCGTCATATGCACATCGAGGGCGACCAGCACGCCCGCCAAGCCGGCCAAGCCTGACCCTATGGCGAAAGCAATGAGTGTGACACGATCACTGTGAGCGCCAAGAACACCGGCGAGTTCCGGATCGTTTGAGACAGCCCTCAAGACCATACCGATTTTGGTTGACCTCAACGTGACTCCCAGAACAACAAGAAGCACGAAACTGATGATCACGGTCACCAACTGGATGGAAGTAAGCAGCGCGCCGAATATGCTCACCGACTCCCCGGTGAGCCCGGTTCCAAGGGTCTTGATGTCGTCTCCAAACACGATCGAGACAACGTTTTGGAGCGCGATATAGATCCCCAATGATGCCACCAGCAGGATGACTGCCGACGCTTTGCGACGCTTCAAGGGCTGATAGATGAGCAACTCCATGGAACACCCGGCCACCACCGCCAAGGCAACCCCCAATGCCAGAGCTGGGAGGAGAGGAAGCCCCAGCCAATCCTGGAAAAGGGGGTATCCGGTTGACG
>JAGMDK010000053.1 GCA_023128695.1 Phycisphaerae bacterium | reverse complement strand
CGGCCACGATTTTTAGTCACACCCCCCGACGGAGGAATCTTGCCGCGGACTCCGATCAGCCCTTAGAATGTAGGCCCGGGAACCGAATTGGCCTTTGCCATTGACGGAGCTATCGGAGAGCAAAGCTGATGAGAACGTATCGTTTCCTTCCGCCCCTGCTGCTACTGGCCTGGTATGCCGGTCCGGGGCCGGCTCAATCCCCCGAGGACGCCCTGAGCGAGATCCGCGCCCGGCCGCAAATCAGCGACGAGGACCGCAACTTGATCCGCACGTTCATCACCGAACGGGTCACGGAAATCACCGGCGAAAACCCGGAGCCGGCCCGCACGGCAACAAAGACCCTCCGCGACGGCTTCACCGGCAGCAACGAATTCAAGAAGGCGTACGCCAACATCTGCATCCAGGTCCTCGGCCCGGCCTGCCGGGAGGCCGAACTGGTGCCGGCGACATACCTCCTGACGGTACTGAACACGCTCAATGTCCCGGAGGCGCGGGCTCTGCTCATCGAGGCCTTGCGAGACAAACGCGTCGGCGTGCGGGCCGCGGCCGCGATTGGCCTGCGTAACCTGCGGCCGAAACTGGCCCAAGCCGGCGGCCAGAATTACACCGCTACGCTCAACGCCCTCAAGGAAGCCGGCAAAAAGGAAAAATCCCGCGCGACCCTGCGGAGCATCTACAGCGCGCTGGATTATTCCGCGGTGCCCAGGACGCCGGACCTCAAACCGGACGTGGCGGCCTTGCTCGAGTTGCTCGAGACGCGGGCCGGGCTGTACCTCTCGGAGCAGGAGGTGCCGGCCCTGGGGGCCGACGACCTCGGCCTGAAGGTCGGCGAGCGGCTGCTCAACACCATGACGAGGGATGACCGCAACCGCCTGACCGTTGTCGCGGCGACGATGATGAAGTACGCGCTCGAGAAGTATACATCCCCCGCACGGAAGCTCTACGAAGTGCGCGACAAGAGCGGCAATCGGCAATTGATCGAGTACCGCAACGCCATGGAACGTCTGGTCCTGGTGGGCGAGAAGCTGCTGGTGGCGCTGCTGTTGCCCGAGAAAGCACCGGAAGTCATGACCCCTATGCGCAAGCTCGACGGATCGCAGATGAAGCTCGCTTGGCAGGAGTGGGTCAAGCTGTTGCAGGACAAGGTCAAGCAGGACTTCTCTCTCGTTGAGCCGCCGGAGTCCGAAGCGGGCGAAGCAGAGGGAGAAGACCGTCCCAGCGGCGGCTAGTGCTTTATCAGCCTTCGATAGACGGGTAGCACCATGGAAGGGAGGGCGAAGCTCCCGCTGAGCCGCGGCTCCCCTGGTTCGTCCGTGTGCCACTGCTCTTGAGCAGTGCCCAAGCTATTGCCAACCGAAGAACGCACTGCTCAAGAGCAGTGGCACACCCGCACAAGTAGGCCTCGGGTTTTTAGTGCTGCCAAAGATGGACGCCATGTTACAATATATACAATGGAATGGTGGAATCCGCGTCGGCCGCGTGAGGGCCGTTGCTCCGTCGCACGGAGGTGCTTGCCATGCTCAGGATGACATTATTGACAGTGGCGATGTGCACGCTGTTTCCCGTCACTCCCTATGGTTGCCCGCCGTCAGCGTCCTCCGGCGATGAGTCCGCGGCCGCCGAACGGGACATCATCAGCACCACGGCGGAAGCGGTGGATGCCGAGACCGGCCTGCCGGTGGAGAAGGTGACCTTCCGGAAAAACGTCCTCCTGCGAGCCTCCGCGACGGCCTCGGAGGAGGGGGGAGCCGTTTTCTATTCCTGGCTGCAAAGCAGCGGCCCGGGCGTGCAGCTCACGGACGCCGACCAGGCCGTCGCCGGCTTCGTCGCCCCTTCGCTGGAGACCGAGCAGACGGTCGTCATCATGGTGACCGCCTGGGACGAGGCCGGCGCCGTGGGCCGGGCGGATGTCAGTATCGTGGTCACCGCCGACCCGAACTACAGTCCTTACGATTGGGGCCCGGGCACCGGGACGGGCGGCTCGGCCCCCGGTCCGGTTGCCGACGCGGGTCAGGCCCTGCGGGTCCTGCCCGGCGACACGGTCACGCTGGACGGTTCGGGCAGCAGCGGCGACCAATTGGTCTATCGCTGGCGTCAGGTCTCCGGCCCGGAGATCGAACTCAACGAGGCGGACACTATCTCGCCGACGTTCGTTGTCCCCGCGTATGAGCCGGAAGGAGAAAACAAGATAGTGATCGAGCTCGCGGTAACCGACGCCGGGAACCGCACCGTGACCGATCAGGTGACGATTACCATTCGGGATCCGGAGGCCAGTGAAACCCGGGTAGTGATCTCGACCAACATGGGCGATTTCGTGATCGAGCTTGATCCCGGGAACGCCCCGGTCACGGTGGAGAATTTCCTCCAATACGTGGACGACGGTTTCTATGACGGTTTGATCTTCCATCGCGTGATTGCCGACTTCGTGATCCAGACCGGCGGATACCTGCCCGGTCTGAACCAGAGCGAGGAGGGCGACATGATCGTCAACGAGTCGGACAACGGTCTTTCAAACGTCCGCGGCTCCGTGGCGATGGCCCGGACCAGCGACCCCCACTCGGCCGCCTCCCAATGGTATGTCAATCTGGTCGACAACCTCAACCTGGACTACAACTACGAAACGGACGAGTGGGGTTATACGGTCTTCGGAACGGTGATCGACGGCATGGAGGTCGTCGATCGCATCGGAGCGGTCCCGACGGAGACCCGCTCGGGCTTCAACGACGTCCCCGTCAATGACGTGATTGTTCGCTCGGCCACACGCGAGTAACACGCGTGGGAGGGCGAGGCTCCCGCCGAGCCGCGCGCAGGGGAGGGCGAGGCTCCCGCCGAGCCGCGCAAGCCCTGGCGGGCCAGGGCCTGGCGGCGGGATTCGCTCGCGACGGATGGGACGAGGAAGAGATATCTTCTCGCGGGGCAACACTTCAGCCAAGTGGTACACGCCACGCGAATGAGCAGCACAAGACACGGACAAACGAGTTTTTGGGCGTGGCACCCGCGGGAGCGCACCCAGATCGAGGGTGCCACGCCCAAACTGGTTTGGGCGTGCGG
>JAGMDK010000529.1 GCA_023128695.1 Phycisphaerae bacterium | reverse complement strand
CGTCAATAGAAAAATTCACAAGCTCACCCGCCTGTTAAATGCGAAGTTCAACGGCAGCAGTTACTTATCCGACGACACAGCACATCTCGAAACTGATTACGTAAAGGCTCTGGCCACCGTCCTAGTCGTCGATATCGATGGCACTTCGCTTTATCCGGATCTATCACGCTGACCATGCCTCCCCTTCTCTGACCCGGGGAATTTTGGGGAAAAACGGGTTATTATTGTTGCTTTTCGCCTGAGAGCCAATAATACTAGTTGTAGAAACTGTATTGCAGGTGCAAGATGGTCGAGTGCGCCAACAACTCAAAGAAGGAGGCCGTAAAATGATCTCAATTCCGAAGGCCCGCCGTATCATGGTGCTCATCGTGTCAGCGTTGACGTTGTGCTCGGTGGCGAGCGCAGACGCCCTCATCTATTCCGATCAGACAGCGGGGAGCCGGCCGTTTTGTCAGGCAGCGCAGAACGTGGCCCGCGCGCTGCAAGAACCGGTCGTCCTGGTAACTGACGACGAAGCGTTTGTTCAACAGTTGACGAGTCAGAATTGGTCGTCGGTGACGGTCAGCGCTCGTTTTGCCGCCAATACTCCGCCCTATGCCTCGGAACTTGTCGCGTACGCCAGCGCCGGGAACCGCGTGGAGTTCTACTTTTGGCATGACAACGGCGTTTCTTTGGAGGGGGCCTTCCTGGTAACGGCCCCGACCGCCGTCGTGACCTGGAGCCGGGTCGGAACCACTTTTACCTACACGGCCAGGTACGCGTCGGGCGAAAATGCCGGCGAGTGGCACGTTGCCCAAACCATCCCCGGTTATCAATTTCCTGATTTCGAGAACGTGGTGTTGTACAACCCCTGCATCGTGCAAGCCGAGCCAGAGGCAGGATCGTTGCTGGCAGACGATCCTGGTCTCGCGGTGCAGAACATCTTGATCCAGATCATTGATGTTCTGGAATGCATAGCAGAGTGTTTAGCTGATTGGGCCGACGACCTGATCGATTGTCAGAGTGACTTGGCTAACCGTACCGACCAGTGCGATACGTTGTACGGGCAGGGCGGCGCGAACGACCCCGAGGGCTGGACCGAATGTATGGAAGAAGCTGAGACAGATTATACCAATTGCCGCCGGGCCGCATTGAACAAATACAAACGCTGTATCCAGATCTGCAATCTGATCCAACAGGCGCAGCCAGTGGAACGTGTAGCGACGGATCCGGTTACGACAGACCCGGTTGCGACAGACCCTGTTCTTAGGTAAGCGTTAACTCATATTCGAACCCAGTGAGCCGCAGGCACGGGTGGGTGCTCCAGTAACGATCACTGGTGCGAGATTCCTGTCTCGCACCGTTGGTGTGGGGCCGAGAAAGGATTCTCGGCCCAGCGAGATCGTTTTTCTTTCGATTCAGTCCTCCATCCCGTCCGAGTGCCTGCTAGACAGGCACTCGGAACGGGATGGGGCACCCCACGCCTCCGCGGAGCGCCGAAATCATTGCGCACCTATGTTTCACTTCACTCCTACGTTGGACATTGCTTGCTACTCCGGTATGCTCCAGGTATCGTGTGACTCATGAGCACCGCGAAGCATCCCGAACGAAAATCAGTGTCGCGCGACATTCCCGAGGCCTCTCTCATTGACACCAAGACGCAGGGATCGAGCGGCTCACCCGGATTATTGGCGCTGCTGGCGGTTGCAGTCTGCGCGGTGGTTCTCTACGTGCACTGGCCGGCGCTGGCAGCCAAGGCGCTGTGCTTCGATGACGGGCAGTACCTGCTCGAAAACCGCTTGGTCCAGAACCCAAGTTGGAATTCGGTCGGCCATTTCTTCGGCGAGATTCTGGAACCCTCGACAGTGGAAGGATATTACCAGCCGCTGGCGATGACCTCGCTGATGGTGGATTTCTACCGTGGGGGGCGGGTTGACAAGGTGGGGCCGTTCCGCCACACCAGTCTTGCTCTGCATGTCCTGAACACCGTGCTGGTGATATTGTTTCTCTATGCAGTCTTTGGGAACGCTTGGATCGCCGCGCTGGTCGGGCTGCTGTTCGGGGCACACCCCTTGACCGTCGAGCCGATCCCGTGGCTCTCCGAGCGGAAGTCGCTCTTGGCAATGTTCTTCGCGTTGTGGTGCCTGCTCACGTTCGTACTGTATACGCGGAAGTCCAACTGGACGCTCTACGGAATATCGCTGTTGATGCTCGTGCTGGCGCTGTTATCCAAGCCCACCACGACGCCGCTGCCGCTGCTGCTGTTGCTGCTGGATTACTGGCCGCTCAGGCGGCTGAATTGGCGTGCGGTCGTCGAGAAGATTCCGTTTATCGTCATCGCGGGCCTCTCCGCCTTAATCACGTACATCTCACAAAAGAGTACGGCGTCGGCCACGCTGCCGGGCGCGGAATCGCTGTGGCGAATACCGCTGACACTGTGCCACAACATCGTCTTTTACCTGTACAAGGTTGTCTGGCCGACTGATTTGCACTCGTTGTATCTGACGCCGGAACCGTTCACTTTGTCGCACCCGATGGTTTTGGCGGGCGTGCTCGGGACGGTCGTTCTGTTGGCGGCCCTGCTGATTTCGCTGCGCTGGACGCGGGCCTTCCTGACCGGCTGGCTGTTCTTCTTCATCGCGATCTTCCCAACCATGGGCGTGATCGGCTTCACGATCGTGATCGCCTCGGACAAATACGTGTACCTGCCGTCGTTGGGGCTGCTGCTGATCGTCGCGTTCGTGCTGGGCAAACTGTGGGACGGGATGGCCAAGGAGGGGCGGCCCATGGTGGGTCGAGTGGCCATGGTGGTCGTCGTGCTCCTGCTGGGCGGCCTGGAGGCGGGGGCGACGCGGGGTCAACTGGCGCACTGGAAGGACACGGAAACCTACTATCGTTACATGCTGAAGTACTCGCCGGGCGACTTTCGGCTGCACAACACGCTCGGCTTCGAGCTACTCCGCCAGAAGCGTACGCCGGACGCGATCAAGGAGCTCACGCTGGCCTTGGAGGCCAAGCCGGAGGACTACCACGCACAGAACAACATGGGTAACGCCCTGGTCAACATGGCCGACACCCTGGCCCGGCAGGGAAAAGCCGAGGAGGCGCGGGAGAAGCTGGCCGCGGCCAAGGAGCATTTCGAGGAAGCCATCCGCCTGGAGCCGGAGCGGCCCAAGCCGTACGGCAATCTCGCGCGGGTCTTGCAGATTCTCGGTGAGCCCGAGGAGGCGGCGACTCACCTGGAAAAAGCTATCGAGTTGGATCCCTATGCCTACGACGCCTACAACTCCTTCGGTGCTCTCTTAGCCCAGCAGGGCGAGTTCGAGCGGGCCGAGGGCGCTTTCCGCCAGGCGATCGAGGTAAACGCCCACTTCGTCAACGCCTACATCGGGCTCGGCATATCCCTGGAGGCGCAGGGCAAGCGCGCGGAAGCGATCGAGGTGTACGAGGACGCCCAGCGGATCGAGCCCGACAACGCCATGGTCCGCGGGGTTCTTCGGCAGGCCCGCGCCAAGCTGGAAACACCACCGGCGCCGGCCGGGGAGACGCCGGCCGTGACGTTATCGCCGAACGAACAGGGGCTGGCCCTTTTCAAGGAAGGGGGCGCGCTGTTTCGACAGAATAAGCGTGCGGAGGCACAGGCGAAGTTCACGGCGGCCAGGGAGCAATTCGAGCAGGCCGTCCGCCTGGAGCCGGACAACACCGCGGCGCATACGAATCTGGCCCGAATGTGGCAGGTACTTGGTCAGCCCGACAAGGCTTTTCCACACTTTCAAAAAGTAGTAGAGCTGGATCCGGCGGCCTTCGAGGCCCACAATGCGCTGGGGGTTTTCTGGGCCATGCGGGGCAACCTGGATCGCGCGGAGCGCCATTTCCGCCAGGCGATCGAGGCGAACGCGAACTTCCTGAAGGCATATCTCGACCTGGGCAAGCTCTTGGGGATGCAGGGCCGGATCGAGGAGGAGATCAAGGTGTACGAGAAGGCCCTGCGGGTCGCGCCCGACGATGCCCGCTTGAAGGCCGTCCTTAAACAAGCCCGAGCCAAACGCGGCTAAGGCTACACTCTCCCAGTGTAGCGGCCGGGTTCCGTACCGGCCGGTGATAAGGTGATAAGGTAACAAGGTCTAGTTTCTAGTTTCTAGTTTCTAGATGTACCGGCCGGAGGCCCCGAAGCCCACTTGGTCGTTATTGGAATCTCGCCCCAGTCAGAGATGCAATCCAGAGATACAATATGGTATACTACTCTGTGTGACTGATCGTGGCGGGCAGTCGGCGTATTCAAACCGGGCGCCCCACGGCCGCGATCCGACTCCGAGGCGAAAGGGTCTGTTAGTGTCGATCGATCCGCGCGAAGACCTTTCGGTCGGCCGCGAACGTGCTCTGCTGGTGAAAGTCCTGCTCGGGGACGCTCCCAAGGGGGACGATCCACTCGGCGAACTGAGCGAGCTGGCCCGCTCGGCCGGCGCCATCGTGGTCGATCTGGTCGTGCAGCGCCGCCGAGCTTATCACGTCACTTCGTGCGTCGGGAAGGGCAAGTTGGAGGAGATCCGCCAGCGGGCCGACGTTTACGACGCCAACGTCATCATTTTCGACAATGACCTGAGTCCCTCCCAGATTCGTGAGATCGAGCAGGTCACCAGGCGGAAGGTCCTCGATCGGAGCGAGCTGATCCTCGACATTTTCGCTTCCCGCGCCCAGACCCGCGAAGCCCGTCTCCAGGTCGAACTCGCCCAACTCGAATACACCGCCCCGCGTCTGCGCGGCATGTGGACCCACCTCGAACGCATCGCCGGTGTCGGCGGCGCGACCGGCGTGGGGGCCGTGGGCGGCATCGGGACCCGCGGCCCCGGCGAGAGACAGATCGAGATCGACCGCCGCCTGGTCGGCAAGCGGCTCGCCTTTCTCAAGCGGAAGCTAACCGCCATTGACCGCCGCAAGGTCCGCGAGGTCCGCGCCCGCCGGGAGCATTACACGGTTTCGCTGGTCGGCTATACAAATGCCGGCAAGAGCACGCTGATGAACGCCTTGACCGACGCCGGGACCGGAACCGAGGACCGGCTGTTTGCAACCCTCGACACACTGACGCGGCGGTGGGACCTGGGCAATGGGCGCTATGTGCTGCTGTCGGATACGATTGGTTTCATTCGCGACCTGCCGCACCACTTGGTCGCCTCATTCCGAGCCACCCTCGAAGAGGCCATCCACGCCGACCTGCTGCTGCACGTGGTGGACGCCGCGAACCCGGAGGCGGAAGACCAGATCAGGGCGGTCAACAGTGTCCTGGCTGCGTTGGGCGTGGCTGAAAAACCCGTCATACTGCTGCTGAACAAGGCCGATGCGATCGAAGATGAAGCGCTCCTGACCCTCCTGCGGGGCGCGCATCCGGACGCCCTGCTGATCTCCGCCAAGACCGGCGACAGGCTCGGCCGGCTCGGCGTCGAAGTCGAGCGGCGGATGCGCGGCGAGCAGCGGCGGATGACGCTCTCGGTGCCGGCCCACGACGGCAAGGCCCTCAGCTTTCTCGAACGCTTCGCCGACATCCTGGAGCAGCATTTCGAGGACGGCCGGGCGATAGTGGACGTCGCCATCGCCCCCCGGGCGCTGGAGCATCTGCACAGCATCGCCGCCGACGTCCGTCACCCGGAATGACGCGGCGGCGTGGGAGGGCGAGGCACCAGCGCGGGAGGGCGAGGCACCAGCGCGGGAGGGCGAGGC
>JAGMDK010000528.1 GCA_023128695.1 Phycisphaerae bacterium | reverse complement strand
GCAAGCCCGTGAATAACGATTTAGAGTGTCCCAGGTGCAGGGTGACCCCGCCCGGACATAGATACCACCTTTCAAATCATGAGTGACATACGGAAGTGGCAACATGAGACGAAACTCTACATTGCAAAACCTATTCATACGGCCAGACGTGCTTGTTCTCGTGCTGGCCAATGCGATGGTCGGATGTCCGAGCTATACGCCGGTCGCTGACTCGACTCCGTCGGACTCGACTGGTACGACCACGGGCACGCAGGTGACCCTGAAGGGCGTTCGTTTCTGGGCTTACCAGCTCCAGGGCATCGAGGAGGAAGGTGCGGTCGCTGCGCTCGTCGCTGCTCGGTACGACCTGCTTGTTCTGGAACCCACCCGCACCGACCGGGACAACGCCGACTTCGATACGCGCGGCATGGTGCAACGGCTGCACTCCTCCCCGGCCTCTCGCGCTGGTGAATTCAAGCTGGTGGTCGCCTACCTGGACATCGGCGAAGCGGAGGATTGGCGGTATTACTGGCAAGCGAGTTGGGTCGCGCCGACCGAGACGCAGCGCGGCAGCCCGGACTTATTGATCTGTCCCGATCCGGACGGCTGGTCCGGCAACTACCCGGTCGCGTATTGGGATGAGCGTTGGAAGAACATCATCATCTACAACGCTGACAGCATGTTGCAAAAGGCGCTCGACGACGGGTTCGACGGCATCTACATGGACTGGGTCGAGGCCTACTCGGACGAGGCGGTGGCTGACGCCGCCCAGGCCGCCGGCGTAGACTCGGTCGAGGCCATGGTGGAGTTTATCAGCGAGATCCGCGACTATGCCCGCCAACAAGATCCGGACTTTTTAATCATTCCCCAGAACGCGTCCGAGCTGGCCGAGCTGCACGACGACTATCTCGGCCTGATCGACGCCATCGGGCAGGAGCAAATCTACTTTGACGGCGACGCCGATACGATCTGGGCCGACGCCGACAGCGGCGACGTGCGCGTGCCGGCGGCGGGAGAGGGTTACTCGACGCAGTTCTACGAGGAGACGCTCGCGCCGTACTTGGCGGCCGGTAAGGTAGTGTTGTGTGTCGATTACGCGCAGCAGCCGGATTATGTCGCCGAGGCGTACCAACGGGCCGCGGCGAACGGCTACATCCCATATGTCTCGTTGCGTTCCCTGAGCCGTCTGACGGAGACTCCGCCGCCGGGGTATCCGGGGGATTGATTGCATTAGCCTATCTCGCCGGGCCGAGATTCCCAACTCGGCCGGGTGGCCCACGTGACCCCACGTTCGGAGATGTGGACCACACCGCGATCGGGCCGGGGGGCTGATTCAAATTGGCGTTTTTCACCAATTCTCGCGGGGGCTGAAGCCCGCGGCTCTTCTATAGACGTTCTCGTGAGAATTGGTCATTTGAATTGTGTGCTTCTCGAGTACAATGTTATGGCGTTAGGGGGATGGTCTGGTCAACTTAAGGAGGCAATGCCATGTTTCGTAGTATGATTGTTGCTGGATTGATTGTTGGATTCGTTGTCCTCCCGCAAGCAGCGCAAGGGGAGCCGCCGGGGGCGGACGAGGGGAAGGTTCAGGCCGATGTTTATGCGGCGCTGAAAAAGAGCGCTGAGGGGACGGCGCTGGTCGAGGTGACGCTGACGCCCGTGGGCCACGAGGAGTTCACGTCGGGGGAAAGAAGGGCTTTGGTCAACAAGAGGCAGGACGAGGTGTTGGCCAGGATGAAGCCGGGTGAGTTCAAGCTGACGTATCGACCTGACGACATGGCCGCAATGATGGCCGGCTACGTCAACGCCGCCGGCCTGGCCAGGTTCTCAACCGACCCGGATGTCGTCGCGGTCGGGCCGGGAAAGATCACGTCCGATGTCTCAACCAAGCTTGAAAAGAGTGATGACGGCACGGCGTTCGTTTGCGTCATCCTGAAGGCCGCAGGCAAAGAGAAGTCCTCGCCAAAGAAGCGAAAGGCTGCAATCAAGAGGGTGCAGGACAAGGTGCTGGCCAGGTTGGAGCCGGGCGAGTTCAAGCTTGCGTGGCGATTTGAGACTGCCGAGATGCTGGTCGGTCATATCAATGCCACCGGCGTCGCCAGACTGGCAAACGACCCCGACGTCGTCATGATCAGGCCGAGCAAGATCAATCCCGAGCTCTTCACTGAGATTGAAAGCAGCGACGATCGGACGACTGCTGCCATCGTATTCTTAAAGCGGGTGAACAGGAGGAAGTGGGAAGGGAGCCGCTCGCAACGGCGGCTCATCCTGGAGGAGAAAATGTGCAAGGTCAAGGCGATCCAGGAGCGCGTGCTGTCGGTGTTCAAGCCGGGCGAATTCAGGATTACGCATCAGCCTCGTATCGGTGCAATGCTGGGGGGCTACGTCAACGCCGCCGGCCTGGCAAAACTGGAGGCCCACCCGGATGTCATTGGGGCCGGGGTACCCGGGCGTGCCAAACTCGGACTCATTGAGAGTGTTCCCTTCATCTACGCAGACATGGTGCACGACGAACTTGGCTACACGGGGGCGGGGATTACCGTGGCGGTCCTGGACACGGGTATCAGCCAAAGTAACCCTGACGTTCAAGGTGACGTCGCCGCAGGGGCTTACCATTACCTAAAGCGCGTCGGCGGTGGGGTCGGCGGGGGAGCCGTGGACGGGCACGGGCACGGAACCAATATCGCGGCAATCATTACCTCACCGATCGGCGTCGCGCCGGATGCCAAGATCCTCCCGATCAAGATTCTTGCCACAATAGGGTAAATACCCGATTGAAAGCGGCCGAACGTAGTCCGTATACTACTTTCAGGGTTTGATCATAGCACGAGTCGGAGATGTTCGCAGTTCTTTGAGGAGGTCATATTATGTCTCGCATTGTGATTATTACTGGATTGATCGTTGGATTTGTTGTCCTCCCGCAAGCAGCGCAAGGGGAGCCGCCGGGGGCGGATGAGGGGAAGGTTCATCGCGACGTTTATTCGGCGTTGGAAAGGAGCGCCGAGAAGACCGTGCTGGTCGAGGTGACACTGACGCCGGTGGGAGAAAAGATGGCCGTAATGCCGGAGGGATGGAGGCTGATTGCCGGGCGTCAGGACGAGGTGTTGACCAAGATGGGGCCGGGCGAGTTTGAGGTTATGTATCGACCTCACAGGCCCGCGATGATGGTCGGTCACGCCAACGCCACCGGTTTGGCCAAGTTGGCGAGCGACGCGGGTGTCGTGGCGGTTGGGCTGGGCAAGATTACATCTGATGTCCATACCAAGCTTGAAAAGAGTGAGGATGACACGGCGTTCGTTTGCATCATCCTGAAGGCGACGGGCAAAGAGAAGCCCGCGCCGGCGAAGCGAAGGGCTGCAATCAAGAAGGTTCAGGACAAGGTGCTGGCCAGGCTGGAGCCTGGCGAATTCAAGCTGGCGTGGCGGTTTGAAACCGCCGCGATGCTGGTCGGCCACATTAACGCTGCCGGTCTTGAAAGATTGGCGACCGTCCAGGCCGTGGTCATGGTCAGGCCGAGCAAGACCGAACTCAAGGTCTTCATTAAGCTTGAAAACAGCACCGATGGAATGGCTGATGTCCTCGTAAACCTTAGGCCCGTGCCCGGCAAGCGCCCGATGCCGCTGGAAGAGCTCAAGTCGAAGGCCAAGGAGATTCAGGACCGTGTGCTGTCGGTGTTCGAGCCGGGCGAATTCAAGGGCCCGAATCAACGTAGTATCATTCCGAGTTTGGACGGCTACTTCAATGCTGCCGGCCTGGCGAAACTGGAGGCCCACCCGGATGTCGTCGGGGTCGGGGTGGACCCGGGTGTCAAACTTGGACTCCTTGAAAGCGTTCCGTTCATCTACGCCGACCAGGTGCACGAGGCGCTTGGCTGCACCGGAGCGGGGATCACCGTGGCGGTCCTGGACACGGGCATCGACAAGAACAACCCCGACGTCCAAGGCGACGTCGCTCCAGGGGCCTACCATTACCTGCGCTGGACCGGCGGCGGGGTCGGCGGGGGAGCCGTGGACGGGCATGGACATGGAACGCATATCGCGGCCATCATCACGTCGCCGATCGGTGTCGCCCCGGACGTCAAGATTCTCCCGATCAAGGTCTTTGATGACGCTGGTAACAGTCACGTGCGTGATTGTGTCGACGGCATCAACCATGTCGTGGAGCATCAGAACGACTATCCCAATTTGTGCGTGATTAATATGAGCCTTTACACTCCCTCGTTGTACTCGGCCTGCCCCTGCAACGATGTCGATGACGCCACAAGACGGCTCGCGGCGGCGCTTGATGAAGCGAAGGCGTGCGGCATCGTCTCGTTTGCTATAACTGGGAATAATGCTAACTGTGGCATGATTGGCGCCCCCGCGTGTATCGGTTCTACAGCCCCGGTCGCTGCCGTTTACGATGGGAGCTACGGAATTGTGAACTACCCCGGGATTTGCTCGGACCCCAGCTCGCAGCCGCACCACGTGACTTGTTTCTCGAACCTTACGAGTGACTGCGATACGCTGGCGGCGCCGGGATATAACATCACGGCCGGCGGCCTGACCGATCAGGCCGGTACCTCCATGGCCGCCGCCCACTGCTCGGGCGTTGCGGCGTTGATGTATGAGAAATGCGGCTGTGAAGATCAACTCTGGCCGGAAGAAATCGTTGAGATCATGTTTCTGACCGGCACTTCCTACACTCCGGCATTCCCGCCTTGTTCGGTCGTGCCGTATCCCACGAACATCGACGCGTTGTTAGCGGTGGACTTTATAGAGGTGCCGCCGAGTTTTTCTTGCGCCACGCTGGGTGACCTGAACTGCGACGTGTTCGTCGACGCCCATGACTTTGAACTCTTTGAACACTGCACGACCGGCCCCGGCGGGGAAACGGAATCCGGCAGTTGCGGGTGCGCGGACTGTGCCGAAGAGACCCGCGCCACCGGCGACGGCGACATTGATATGGCCGACCTTGCGGTGTTTCAGCAGGCCTTCACCGGTCCGCCGGTGGGCGCCTGCTGCCACACCGATGGTAGTTGCACCGACGGCACGCTGGTCGAGTGCAGCGACGCCGGCGGCCTCTATCAGGGCCACACGACCGACTGCGCGACGACAGAGTGTCCCCCGCCCCCTTGGGGCGCCTGCTGCGACGTGTACACTGGAGAGTGTACGATCATGGGGGAGGACGACTGCGTTTGGGCGAATGGTGTCTATCAAGGCGATGGGACGGACTGTGAGACGACAATCTGTCCTATCGTTCGGTACGACAACACCATTGATCCACTGACCACCTATGTCTCCTCTCCGACGGGCATCCTGGCTGATGACGCTACGCTCGATGGCGCCGGCGGCGGTTATGTGCGCCAGTACACGGTCGGGCTGTTTGCCGGCTATGCAGGACCATTCGATGCAACCGTCAGCCTGCACAGCGGCTATCCGCCAGAGGGCGGCAATCTGATCCAGGGAACAGCATTCACTTACTACAATCTGCCGGACGACGGTAGCCCGGTGTTTGTGAGTCCGATCGTCGAGCCGTCGGTGTATATACCGCACACCGTGTGGATCAAGGTTGACCTCCATGGTAATCAAAACGCCGGGTGGTTCCGCGCTGAAGAGGCCGAGCTTGGCTTCACAGAGGATTACTATGCTCGATATGATCCTCCGTGGAATCTATATTGGTGGGGAGGCCCTCCCAATCCATGGGCGGGACAGTGGGCTACCATCACGTGTGACGCGACGCGTGGTGGTTCTGGGAGAGATGAACCCGCGGTTTTACCAGAACCAAGCGACGTTCTTGTCGCGCCTCCGGCTCAAAGACTTCCCGAGCCAATATGGCGGGATGTTGGTACATCTCCAAGCTGTGCCGAGAATCCCTTCTCGCTCCCTCGCTTCGACTACCATCATCGCCATTGGGAGGAAAGGGTTCCTCAGCGAGAGGGAACGAGATAGGAATCTCGTTCCAGCCGGTCGGAATTACGGGTGCGCGGGAGGGCGAGGCTCCCGCCGAGCCGGGTGCGTGGGAGGGCGAGGCTCCCGCCGAGCCGGGTGCGTGGGAGGGCGAAGCTCCTGCCGAGCCGGGGGCGCCGCGGCTCAGCAGGAGCTTCGCCCTCCCAGCCGCGGCTCAGCGGGAGCTTCGCCCTCCCTTCCCTGGCGCTACCCGTCAAACGAGGGCTGACAAAGCACTAGTTCTGTCGATTATGCAACCGCTACGCTCGTTCGAACGCGGCCGAGGATGTCTTCTCGGCCCGCAGCCGGGTAATGAGCGCGCCCAGACAGAAACGCTTGGAGCGCGACAGCAGGGCGAGCAGCGCGCCGACCATGAGCGCGGTGTTTTCAAGCGTCTTGGCGCAGATGAAAACCTCGCCCGTCCCGCAGCCGCAGTCGAACTCGACGGCGCAGAACGTGGCGAACCCGCCGGCCG
The DNA here is from genome assembly GCA_023128695.1 of Phycisphaerae bacterium. GTDB lineage: Bacteria > Planctomycetota > Phycisphaerae > UBA1845 > Fen-1342 > JAGMDK01. Next base: position 3,961 of record JAGMDK010000528.1, on the reverse strand, counting down.
GGTCCTGGTACAGGTGCCAGGCGCGGATCAGCAGCAGCGGGGCGAAGAACAAAAGCATCGCCAACAGCGTGGCCGCGGCACCCCGCGCGTAGACGCCGAGAATCAGGGCCGCGGCGCAGAGCAGCTCGAGCCAAGGCACCACCACGGCGGTCAGCGTCAGGAAGATCGGCGGGTCCTCGGGAACGAGGTGGTACTCACGCGTCTGCTTCAGGAACTCGATCGGATCGAGGAGCTTGTTATAGGCCAACCAGGCAAATATGCTGCCCACAAACAGCCGTGCTAGAAGCAGGGGCACACCTGTATTGTCGATCCGCCGGATGAGACTGAGCCGCTTTTCCACGCCGTTTACTCCTTCGGCCCGCTTTCGATCACAGAGACGTCCGGGACGGAGCCCGGACGCTACAGTCTTCCACGCTGCTTACTCCTTCGGCCCGGTCTCGATCGGCTGCCCGCTCCGCTCCCAATCCTCCCAGCCGCCTTTGAAGAAGTAGATGTTCCCCCACGGCACCTCGGCGTTGAGCAGTTCGCCGCAGACGTACAGACTGTCCTCGCACTCGCCCCCATTGCAATAGACGATTACTTTCTCCGCCCCCGCCGCATATTCCAGGACGCTGCCGACGTAGAAGTCCATACGGTAATAGTCACACTGGACCGCCCCGGGGATGCGTCCGGCCTGATAGGGTGTGTCAGCGCGCGCATCCACGAACACGTGCAGCCCATACGCGGTCTTATCATCCTCGAAGATTTCGATGACCTGGTCCAGGACCAGAATCTGAAACGGCCGCTCCTTGGCGGGCTCGGCCGGCTGTTGTGGTTCGTCGGCTTCGGTGCCGCCTGTGTTACCGTCATTGATCTTGGGCGTGTAGTCGCGCCACAGGTTGATGTGATCCTTCCCGCGGACCGCGTTCACACTCAGGCCCACGACCAGGCCGAGGACGCATAGGATGATCATCTGGCTGATTGTCGAGGCGATCGCTTTCATTACTCTCCTACTATTGATTCTTCACGGTCGCCGCAATCATGCTCGGCGATTTCTTGTATTATAGTCGGCGGCGCTGAAAAACCTGCCCCCACGCGCTGCGGGAGGCGCTGGACCAACGTCGCCACCAGGGAACATCCAGCGTGGTGGGCAATTCGTTCCGCAAGCGTCTGATAAATGTCGCCACTACATCCGGCCGGCAGGCGGGCATATCGATTCCGACTCGATCCTCGTGATACTGCTCCTCGCCGCGGGCATGCAACCAGCCCTGTTCGTGACACAGGTTACGGGCACGCGTGCCGGGCCACGGGTAGTACGGGCGCACATCGACCAAATCAGGCTTGAGTTCGAGCAGCAGGGCCCGTGTTTCGGCCAGCGACGCCTCGCTCTCGTAGGGTGCCCCGAGATAGACGATCGCGCGCGAACGGATACCGGCCGCCGTCAGCCGGGCGAACGCCGCGCGAATCTGTTCCCCGCTGAGGTCCATCTCGAAGATTTCGTTGCGGATCAGGTTGCCGCTGCTGAGCACCTCCACATCCACGAACTGGCAGCCGGCCTCGGCCAGCCGCCGCACCGTGTCATCATCCGCCGCATTGGTTCGCAGGTGGCAGCGGAACGGCAGGTCGCACTGCCGCTTGTACGCCATGAGGAACTGGGCCAGCCAATCGCCGTCTAGTGCGAACGCGTGATCGAGGAATCGAACCAGCCGAACGCCCTGAAATCGCTCCCGGAGTTGGGCCAGCTCGGCGAGAATATTCCCCGGCGATCGGCGGCGGACCCACACGCCGCGACCTTCATACAACTTCTCCACCAGTTCGTTGACACAATAGGCACATTTTTGCGGGCAGCCGCGGCCGGTTGCGATTTCGACCTGCCCCGTCTGCCGGATGTGTTCGGAATAGTTGAACAAGTCGCGGTGTGCAAACGGCAGGGAATTCAGGTCTTCGACCAGCGGCGGCAACTCCGGACGGGCCGTGCCGCGCTCGTCCCGCAGCCAGACGCCGGAGACGATTTGCCCGACGGCCGGGTCTTTCATGCGTTCCAGGTACGTCACCAGCGAGGCATCTGGCTCGCCGATCGCGACCGCCTGGACCCCGGGCAGGCTCAGGCAGCCGGCCGGGTCCACCGTGGGATAGCTCCCCCCCGTCACGATCGGCAGGAACTCGTGCTGCTCGATATATTCCAGCGTGCGGCGAGCAGCAGCCACGCAGACGGCGGAGATGTCGGCGTAGATGAGCTGTGGCAGGGCCCGCGCCAGGGCCGCCTTGATCTTGCCCAAATCGAAACGGGCCAGGCCTTCCAGTGACAATTGGTGCTCACGCCGCTCGAGCAGGCTAAGTAATATGCCCAGTTGCGGCTCGAAGCGCGGCACGGGCTTGCCGCGCACGTCCGGGACGAACTGGAAGACCAGAATCCGCATGGAATGATGCTAGCGTACGTTTCGCGGCACGTCGATCGGCTGACGTGGGAAGGTGGGAACGTGTCACGTGGGAACGTGTCACGTGTGAACGTGGGAACGGGGGGACGTGGGAACGTGAAAACATGGGAACGTGGGAACGTGAAGATGTCGATCCTTGTTATAACAGATATCAGCAATCGCCAACGACATGGCAACAGCCGTCTACATCACATCCCCCATTCCCACTTCCCCCCGTTCCCACGTTCCCACGTTCCCACGTGACACGTTCCCACGTTCCCACGTTCCCACGTGACACGTTCCCACGTCCCCCCGTTCCCCCGCCGTCATTCCACCAGCACCGGTTCCCAGAATGCGTGGGCGAGGGAGGGCGGGAATTCGCCGCTGCCGGCGGGAATCGTCGGGATGCGCACCGCTTGTTCCGGGTGGGTCAGGGCCTCAGTGAGCCAGGCGGACGTCTCGGCGATCATCCGTGCCCGCAACTCCTCCCAGAGGTCGTCGCCGCGTTTGTGTCGCCGAGCTCTCATCACGCGCTTCCGGTTACGGTTCCTCATCCTGACGGTCGTGTGTGGCGGGAGCGCCCAACATCCACAGGGCGGCCAGCAGCCCCACGCCGACCATTTCGACCGGCAGGGCGCGGGCCAACCCCCAGGCCGGGATGGAATCGAGTTGCCGGTAGGCGTCCGGGAGCCGCAAGGCCGGATTGATGGCTGCAATGAGCAGGCCGATGACGCCGAGCAGGAGCGGGGCGGGCCAATACCAGAGCGGGTCGCGGACCTTGGTGATGCGGCGGGCCAGGTAGGTCCCCGCGATAAACCCCAACGCCACGGCGAAGTACACTTGTCCGCGCCAAGTAGCGCCGGTCGCTGAGCCCGTCAGGATGAACATGCCCACGCCAGCGACGGCGGTCGTGATAAGCAGAGCGGTGGTTCCCTCGCCGCGCTCCCGCGCGCTCGCGTGGAACCCCAGCTTCTGCCCCAGAGTCGCGTTTGCGGTACCGCCGGCGGTGAGCAGAGCTGAGATGGCGTATGCGCCGCCGATGGCGAGCAGAAGGTACACGTAATCGCCGAGCAGCAGCCAATACGGCCCGCTGGTGGGCGGTCCGGGAGTCTCGTGCTGGAGTGTCAGCCAGGCGTCGATCGTGCCGCCCTTCATGCCGCCTTCATACGACCACAGGGCCAGCGCCAGCCCGAGGGCCATCAGCGGGTAGCGCCTGTCACGTGAGCCGATCATCAGTGTAGCCGCCGCGGCCCCGATCCATAGCAGGACGACGCCGAGCAGACCTGCCAGGGGGCCGAGATGCGAGCCGACCAGCACCATCGGGCGATCCACGCCGCGCGGCAGGATGTAGCCGCTCAGGAGGTAATGCAGGCCGGCCCAGACGATCGCCGTGGCCAATAGGAATCGCAGACGGCGGAGCCAAACGGAGGAAACGGGCACACTTTCAGTTGCTGTCATCATGATAAATCTAGGCTACCCGCGCCGCGCGGGGGAGGTCAACCGGTCTACCCGCGCGCGAAGTGCCGGGGGTGAGCGTCAACATAGTGGGTGGGGCGGGCCTCCGT
>JAGMDK010000527.1 GCA_023128695.1 Phycisphaerae bacterium | reverse complement strand
ACATCAGAGCACTCAATAAACGGTTTTTTGAGATGATATCCCCAGTTCCACGGCCACGATTTTTAGTCACACCCCCAGCCCAACTCTTCGGCGAATTTGGTGGCGAAATATAGGAAGCTATCAGCAGAACGTCATCCTCCCGCTCGCGCAGCGGCGGCATGGAAATCGTGAGTACGTGGAGACGGAAGAACAGGTCCTCGCGAAAGACTCGGTTTTTGACCAGCGTGCGCAGGTCTTTGTTGGTCGCGGCCACGATCCTCACGTCGACCTGCCGCGGTCGGGACGAGCCAACCATACAGATATCGCCGTCCTGGAGCACGCGCAGCAGCTTGGCCTGCATGGAAAGGCTCGTGTCGCTGACCTCGTCAAGGAAGATCGTCCCGCCGTCGGCGGTGGAGAAGAGCAGGGATGCCGTCAGGATGAATGTGATGTGTCGTTTCGTCGGGTTATCTCCCTTCGATGTTGATTGTTCACGATTCGTCGTCATCTCCACTTGTCCGCCCACGGGAGAGGATTCCTGTCAAGGGTGGGTGCGAGAAGGGATTCTCGCACCAGCCGGATATTCTTTTTATCGCCGCTAATTGGACGTTATCGCCCTCGAATGCGCTTATAGAGATAGAGGCGATAATGCCGCGGCCGGGACTGCGGGACGAGCCTCGTCATGCGTGAGCCCTCGGTCGAGGCCGACGACATGCACACCGGACCTACAGGCGTGGGGGCGCTGCGTTTGCTATGGAGCGAGCGGGTGCTGTTCGACAACGAAGACCTCAGCATCACCAATGAAGCCGGTGAGGCGGTGAATGAGTAGCGCGGTTCATTCGTTTGCCGGGGGAAATCGGTAATACTCCTCGGTTGAGGACCTTCATTCCTTGACCACAACAGCCAATGCCGATAACCTACGGAACGTGGTTGCATGTAGCCGCATTGCTGTCGGCTTGTCCTTAAGGGGCTCATGCTTGGCGGGGAGCGGCGTGAAGTTAATTATGAATAACGAAGGGGAAACGTAACTTACGCGGGGTGGGGCTCACTTCGCTCAGTAACTAACTCTACCACCATACGCTGCGTGCCGCCCCGCGCGTTGATTCGAAGGAACGTCGGTATCTGTTGTTGCCGGTTCTTGAACCCAGGCTCACCGCGCTGACGTAAGCCACAGAGAAGGAGGTTTGGCATGAGTCGGAGATGGTCCAGAGTGTTGGGAAATGTGTGTCTAGTTGTTGTACTGGCTTTGGGTTTGGCTGCCACCGCCCACGCCGAGGTGCGCGCAACGGTTAACTTCTCCGCGGATCAAGTCACGGTCACTCACGCCGCGGCGGGGGACCGGGTAAAGGTGGACGGATGTAGGCTCCGCACCACCGGGCCCGGCCAACCCGATCTGCCGATACGGCTCTATCGCCTGGTCGTGCCGGCGGATTTCGAGCCCACCGACGTCCACATTGTGCGGGCGACCTTCGAGCCGCTCGAATCGCTCGGCGGTTTCCAAATCCCGACGACACGGCTTCCGAACATCGATGACCCTTGGGATATGACCGAGTTGTCGGCTCCCGATCCTGAGATCTACGGCCGGGATGCTCCGTTCCCGTCTGAACCGGTGCAACTCTCGCGGAGTGGTTTCTCATTTGGCTATCACGTATCAACGCTGCTCGTTCATCCGCTGCGCTACTACCCCGTTTCGGGACGGATGGAAGTATTGACCGAGCTGGAGTTCGAGCTCGGGGGCGCGCGTTCCACGGCGCAGCCCGTCTACGCCCTACGGCGCAGCGCGCGCAGCGCCGCCGCCGTCGAGCGCTATATGGCCCGGATAGTTGATAACGACGAGGCACTGGCGGCCTATGCACCGCCGACAAGAGTGGAGTCTATGAACGGTCGCACGGGCGGCGCCCGGACAACGCAACCCTGGCCATCGCTTGCGGGCATGCCGGTGGACTTCGTCATCATCACTAGCGACCTCTTATACGAGCGCTTTGAGCTGCTCGCGGAGTGGAAGATAGCCAAGGGCTTGAACACGAAGATCGTGACCGTCTCGGGCATCGTCAGCCGCTACCCCGGCGTCGATACCCAGGAGCGCATCCGCAACTTCATCATCGACGCTGACCAACTATGGGGCACTACTTGGATACTGCTGGGCGGCGACGTGGACCAGGTGCCGCATCGCGACTGGTGGTCATATCCCGGTGTGGAGTCGCGCATCGCGGCCACCGATCTATATTACTCGACTATGGAGGGCAACTGGAATGCTGACGGCGACGACCGCTTCGGGGAGGATAGTCATTACGCCGGTAATCATGGCGAAGATGAGGCAGATTACGATCCCGATATACATATCGGTCGTGCGCCAGCGGGCGGAACTGATGAGGGCGAGGCAGAGGCTGAAGCCGTTAGATTCGTAAACAAGGTGCTAGACTACGAGAAAGCACCTAATTCGTATCCGTCTTATATTCCTAGCTTTCTGCTTATGGGGTCCTCCTTGGGTCCCTGTGGAACGGATTACTGGGGACAGGATACCAGTGAGTATGTGGCTAACGGTATTTCCGGATGGCCGGGCGATGTGCCAATCCACAAATTATATTACCCGATCAGCGACGATTATAACCCAAAATACCCGACTGAATGTGGTAACTATGTAGAATTTTGTGGAGACGAATTGTGGACCGAGGCCAACGCAATCAGCACAGGCTGAACGAAGGATATCACGTTGTTTACCACAATGACCATGGATCTAATGTAATGATCGGAATGGCTTCGCACTGCGGCGATCTTGACTGGCTAACAATAGCTGAAGTTAAAAACAACTTGAGTTACGGGGATAAACAGAGCGTGATCTACTCGAATTCGTGCTCCTCGAATAGTTTCAACTACAATGACTGTATTGGAGAAGCCTTTGTAAATCATGATGACGGGGGTGCGCTAGCCTACATCGGGAATACGCACAAAGGCAGCGGAGCCTATATCGTGAAAGCCGAGCTATTCTTTGAAAGCCTCTTTGATGATGATGATCGTCTGTCCCTTGGCGCTGCCTTTTCTGAGGCACAAAGATTGATTGTGTCTTTTCCTCCTCCTTGGGGGCAATCGGATGCCTATTCCTGTAAGTTGTTAAACATGCTAGGCGATCCGACAATGAATGTCTGGAAACACGAGCCTCAAACCATGTCGGTTGAGCACCCCACCAACCTCACGGTCGGCGACCAGTCTTTTGCCGTAACAATAACCACATCCGGGAGCACAATTCCGTTAGCTGGTGCACATGCGTGTATATGCATGTCTGACATGATACTTGCAACGGAGACTACTGATGTGAATGGCACCGCCACGCTGTACCTCACGTGTGACGAAACGGGAACGGCGACACTGACGGTCACGGCGCCGGACTACTTGCCGTATCAAGCGGAGTTGACGGTCAATCCCTCCAGCGAACTGCATCTCTATGTGTCCCAGATTGAGATCGATGACACGCCGGGACAACCGCCGACAGACGGCAACGGCGACGGTTTGCTGGATGCCGGCGAAACGGCCGGATTGACATTGAGTATTACCAACTCCGGCGGCGCAACTGCCAGTGAGTGTACAGCCATACTTGCTTCGACGGAAAATGGTGTGACTATTCACTCCGGCACGATCAGCGTTGGTGATATCGCGACGGGAACGACGGTTTCCGCGGGACCGTTCGTAATCGATGTCGACGCGGCTTTTCCCACAGAACCAGAAGACGACATACTGGCTGGTTTTACACTAGTCCTTAATGGTCCCGAGGGCCCCGGCGGGATTCCTCATTATGGCGCTGATGAATTCAATATCATGGTGTGTAAACCTCGGTTAATTATAAATAACGGCACCATTATTGATGACGGCACCGGAAACAGCAACGGCGATGGTGACGGTGTGGCTGAGGCGGGCGAGATTGTTGCCGTGTATTGGGAGTTAGCTAATGTGGGTCTCGGCGGCGCACGGGGAGTATATGCCGTGGCATTGGAAGGCACCAATATTAGCGTTCTGGATTCCAGCTCGACCTTCGGAAACATCGAGACTCAAAACGCTATTGTAGCCGTTGACTCTATCCTGCTTGAGTTGAGTTTGGAATACACTGAGACCGACTATTTAGGATTGGAAGTCTATGACGCGTACGGACAATTGCGCTATCAAGATGCTGAAATCTACCTTACTCTCCCGACAGATCCGCCGTGCCTTTGCGGCACATTCGAACCTGCGGACATTTTTTATCTTTACTGGGATCCGGTACCCGGCGCGGCTGGGTACCATGTATATCGCAGCGCCAACCCGAGTGGGCCATTCGAACGTCGTACGGTTCTGCCACAGGCCGGCTCGTCTTTCTTCCACGACGAACACGACCCTGCGACAACGTACTACTATGTGGCGACGTCGGTGAGTGACTCCGGGATCGAGAGCCCGCCATCCTCACAATTGATTACTGAACCGTTGGGGGCCTGCTGTATCCCAGGCAATCTTTGTACAGATACACTGGAGTGCGCATGTGATGGCAACTGGTATAATAGTCTCTGCTTACCGTCTGGTTGCCCCGGTGGCGCTTGTTGCCACGGGGACGGCAGTTGTACAATGGAGCTCGAAAACGAATGTTTAGACAGTTTCGGAATCTGGCAAGGTCAAGGTACGGACTGCAACCCGAATCCGTGCCCACAGGCTGGCGCTTGCTGTCATCCAGATGGCACGTGCGAAATTAAACCCAATGAGAACCAGTGCACTCTCTTCAATTATGCCTCCTCAGCAGAATTCGTG
>JAGMDK010000526.1 GCA_023128695.1 Phycisphaerae bacterium | reverse complement strand
GCTTCCAGCCGGTGGTTCGGCCGGCTAGGGGCAGGTCGTGTTCATCACGTCCACCAACGGATCGATGTCACGCCAATTGACGGCCCCGTCGCTGTTGACGTCGCAGCTCGCGAAGTAGCACGTCGGCGTCCCCGGCAGGAACATATCCTCCCAGTCACCCTGATTGTTGTTGATCGCGGCGACAAAGTGGTCGATGTCACGCCACGAAATGAAGCCGTCGCAGTTGCAGTCCCCGCGGCAGATCGGCGGACAGGTCGCCTGGATCACCAGCGTAAGCTGCTTGATATCAAACCGAGCAAGCGAGTCCGTCACCCTGAACCGCGGCACAAACGTGCCCAGGTCAGTCGGCGTGCCGCCCAGTTCGCCGTCGGCGTGCAGCCACATCCCGTTCGGCAGCGGCACCGACTGCACGAAGTCGTGCGAGTTGGCCCAGTCCAGGTTGTTGGCGTTGTTGTACGTCGACAGCAGATAGTTCGTCCCGTCGCCGGCGGAGATGCCGATCGTCGGCGTGATCGGGTTGTTGCCGCTGCCGTAGTTGAAGCGGATCGTGCCGTCGGAATACAGCGTGCAAGAGTGATTACACTGGTTGCTACCGCTGTACGTGACGGTGTCCCAGCGGAAGGTGACTTGACCCGGAGTGCCGGCATCAATGTAGATGTCGCCGCCCTGGTCCGTCCGCAGGTCGTCCCACAGCGGGCAAATGCGGGTGGCGGCAATCAACTCCGAGTCGCTGTTGCTCCAGTTGCTGGAGCCGCCGTCGAAGTCGATGAAACCGTTACTGGTCAGCCAGCAGGTGGTATACGGCTGGCCGAAGAAAGTGAAGGTGAACGGCAGGTTGTAGCTCCAGTAGTTGTCGTCCGCGTGCCAGCCCTGGGCCGTGCCGACCGTGGCGAACTGGTTGCTGCCCAGATCGACCTCGAGATACTCGTCGGTGATCAGAGCCCACGACAGAGCCGGCTGCCCCTGATCCGCCAGCAGGAAGAACAGGCCGTAGCTCTCCGTCGGACAGCCGATCGGCAGCGTCGGGGTCGAAATCGTCGGCGGATCGAACAGGACGAGCCCCGTCACCGTGGCGATCTCGGAATAGCCGCCGTCCGGAGGCACGCCGCCGTCGGTGGCCCAGAAGGTGAAGGTGTCGTTACCGTAGAAACCGCCGATCGGCGTATAGATTACCTGATTGCCATTGTTCACCAAAGCATACGGCAGTTCGCCGACGTCGATGACGTGGCCGTTGCCGACGTCCGTCAACGTGTGGCCGCTGGCCGGCAACGTGACGATCTCGTAAACGATCGGGAACGGGGCCTCGTCATAGTCCCTAGCCACCAACTCCACCGTCGCCGGCGTATCCACGGGGGTTTCAAAATAGCCGTCGAAAGCCCGCGGCGGATGTGGTCCGCACATGCCTTGGGCCGCTAGCACCGCCTCAAACGCGTCGATCATGCCGTAGCCATAGTCGTTGTCGTTGCCAGTGGTACCCAAGTCCACGGCAGTGTCATAGAGAATCTGCTTGATGTCGACGGGGAGTAAATCCGGGCAGGCCTCCCGCATCAGCGCCACGACGCCGTTGACGTGCGGCGAGGCCATCGACGTCCCGTCATAGTAGTTGTATGAATTGCCCGGTATGGATGAACGGACATACACACCCGGTGCCGAAACCTCCGGCTTGATGGCCGGGGTGCCGTCCGGCGTGCAGTACGACGGGCCGCGGGAGGAGAAGCCCGCGATCGGGTAGCCGGCGGTGTTGCCGTCCACGGCTCCCACCGCGCAGGTGCGGTATTCGTCGGTGGCGCGGTCGGCGGGGCGACGCAGGGTGTCGGGGCCGGAGCCCTCGTTCCCGGCCGAGAACAGAATCACGATGCCCGCCGCCTCGCACGCGTCGAGGTAGCTCCAGAACGAGGGGTCACACGGAGTGTTGAACGGGGGAACGTTGTGCCAACTGCCAATACCCCAGGAATTGGAGCAGACCGCCGGCACGTCCCAATTGGTGCCTGGGTTGCCATCGGGGTCGATCAGCCACTGAAATGCCAGAATCGCGTCGGTGCAGGTTTGCATGAGGCTGACGCGGTCGATCACGGCGGCGTGGATCCAGTACGCGCCGGGCGCGACGCCGACCTCATCGCCAGGCGCGCCGCCGCAGATGGTTCCCATCGTGTGGGTGCCGTGTGAGCCGCTGTCCTGGGGGAAGGTCCAGCCGGTGACCGGGTCGAAGAAGGCCCATTCCGGGTGGCCGGCGTACTCGGGCCGCAGACCGGCCCAGCGGCTGGCCAGACAGGGGTGGTTGCCGTCGACGCCGGTATCGAGCGTGGAGACCATGACGTTGGCCCCGGTGATGCCCATGGCCCAGACCTCGGGGGCCCGAATCGCGACCAAGCCGGGCTCGGGAGTGCGCGGCGAGGGTGTGTTCTCCACGGTCCTCACCGGCCTGATTAGTTCGATATCATAGTTGAAGTAAATCTTGCCCACGTCGCGCTGTTGCGCGAGCTGCGCGACTTCACCGGCCGGCAGGTCAACCCGGAAGAAATTGGCGATCCAAAAGGCCTCCATTTTCTCGATCCGCCCAGCGCGCTCCAGGCCCTTAAAGTGGTCCCGCAGGCCTTGCTGCGTGGCCTGGGCCTTTTCCTGGAGTGCCCGGACCACGGTCTCGTGCCGCGTCTGGAGCGTGGCCCGCTGTTGGCTCAACTCCGCCTCAAGTTCCGTGAGGTCGACCCGATCTTCCAAAAAGACCATCACAGAAACGATTTCTTCCGGCGGCGTGTTCTCCAAAATCCGCTGAAGATCGGCGTCAATCTGCCCGGCTGAGGCGACTCCGGCCGCCATTACCAGGAACGCCCCGAATCCACACATTACCCAACGCTTTCTCATTACAGTTCTCCTTCTTAGGGCCTCAGTAGGCATCTAACCCCTTTACCTCTCTTCCCTGCCGATCCAACGAGACACAGACATCATCCTAGTGTAGCAGCCCGTACTTGCCCATACAAGATCAAACCGGCATCGCGCTGGGGTGTGACCATTTTTTGTGGCACAGGAAAGTGCTTGGGAACCAATGAGTAGCGCTGCTTGGTGGTTGAAGTGCGCTAGGCCCGCCCTTCAGGGTGGGTTGAAGTGATGCGGAGCGCTAGGCCCACCCTTCAGGGCGGGTTGAGGACGCGGGGAGCGATTTTCACCGCCCTTCTCCAGACCCGCCGCTCGCGGCGGGTCTGGAGAAGGGCGGTGAGGATGTTCGGCGGTCTCGATACCCGGCATAAATGCCGGGCCTAGCGCAGAATGACGCCCCCGGCGCAACCAGAACAACCTAAAACACAGGCGACGCTGATGCGGCGGATTACCGACGCTGGTGCGAGATTCCTATCTCGCACCAGCGAGCTAACTACCTTGATTGACTCCGGCAATGGCCCGCACTCACGGACAGGTCGTATTCATCACTGCTACTCGTGCTCACGGCTGTGGTTTGTGCAGTTGCGAGTCGGTGATCGAGGGAGGAACATTGTGTTCATAGAAGGCCGGCGTCTCCTCAGTGAGTGGGTTGTCGATGCCGCTGGGGTCTGCCGGGCAGGCGTCTAACGCACCGATCAACCCGCAGATGGGTTGTTGCTCCGGCAGACACGGAGAGGCCGGTTGCAAGTGGTAATCGCCCGCGGCGGTCGGCGCCGCTTGACAAGAGCGGGGGTCGCAGAACAGCGGATCGGCGTCGATGTCCGCCCCCCAGGTACAGTACACCGTCATTATCCCAAAGCCATCCACGCCGGCCAGATTGATGTCATTGCAACAATCCTCGACCCAGTTGGCCCCATTGCCGTACCACTCATCACCGTCCTCGCCGTCGTTCTCGGCACAATTACCCCAGATGATGGTGTTCTCCGGGTGGCAACCGCCGAAGATACCGCCGCCCTGGTCCATTGCCAGGTTTCCGCTGATCGTGCAATTGTAGAGCAGGGCCGAGGAATCGGACAAATATAGTCCGCCGCCGTCGTTACCGCCCCTGTTGCCGGTTATTACGCAGCCGGTGAGTGTTGCTGACGAATAACGGATGCGCATCCCGCCCCCATTGTAATTGGCAGAGTTGCCGGCGATAACGCAGCCCGTAATCGTTGGGGACGCGTTGCTGCAGTAAATCCCGCCGCCGTAGTTATCGTAACCGTTGGTGATGGTGACATTCTCGATGATCGAATCCTCGTCTTCCCCGGAGTGGAAATAGAATCCCCGCCCGGCACCCGCGCAGTCGATGATGCACGAATTGGGATCGCCGTTCTGCGAGCGCACCGTCAAGCACTTGCCGTTGAAATCGAGATCATAGTTGCCCGGTCCGCTATACACCGCATCGCAAAGTTCGATGGTACTGCCTAGCGGCGCGCCATCGAGTGCGTCCTGGATACGCTCGAAATCGCCGCTACCGTCGGGGCAAACCGTGTAGGTCTGGGGACAGATTTCGGTCACGGCCATGTAGTAGGGAATCACGTAATGGCTCCAGTTCGAGGTCGTTTCGGTGAATTGACCACTGGATGGGTAGATGTTGCGCTCAGTCGGCGACCAGCTTGTGAAACTGGGCCCGTCAACATTTGGCAGGCAAGTCATTCCCGTCGAGTCGTAGCGACCCAGCAACATATCGTCTCCGCCCAAGCCGTACCCAGCCGTCGAGCCCGCCATCAGCAAGGAGTGGTCGGAATCCTCGGCGATAGAGTTGCCGATGCCGCCATCACCAATTTCATGGCCCCAGTTCCATTGCAGCGTACCGGAGAGGTTATACTTAGCCAGCACGACCCGGTCGTCGTACATATAGTTGCCGAAGTCGCCGCCCGTCACGACCAGGTCGGCGTCATCCGTCTCGATCACGGAGGTCAGCGTTCTGGAATAATACGGCCCGCCGCCGTGCACGAAGCGGCCCCAGTGCACCTCCGCATTAGTATCCATCTTGAGCAGGAAGCCCCCATTGCTCGTATATACGCCATCGTAATAGTTCACGGGGCCGACCAGAGCAAGCCCGCCATCGGAGGTCCGTACAAATCCGGTGGCATGTTCGGAACTGGGAGAATGGTCATCATTGTGGATTCCCTTCGCCCAGAGCACCTCCCCGGAGTGGCTGAACTTCGCGAGTAGGATATCCCAGCCATACACGGAGTTGTAGATACTACCGGCGACGCAGATTCCAGCCGTGTCGAAAACCTCGGCCAGCGCGTAACCGAGATACTTGCGCGACAAGCCGGGGTTTCCGGCATATCCGCCGGTGATGATGCCGCCATCCGCGGCGATTCTAGCCACGACAACTTCCTCTTTTCCACTGCCGTTGAAGCTGGTGCTGAAACCCGCCAGCCAGAGCGTCTGGTCGGAGGCCTCGATTACGCCGAAGGCCTTTTCGTTGCCGGATTCTCCCCACGTCCGCATCCAGATGCGGTTGCCCTCGGCGTCAAACTTACCCATGAGGAAATCAGCCTGACCGGCGGTGTAGCTCCTGGTGTAGCCCACCATGACCAAGTAACCGTCATGCGTTTCCACCACGCCACAGCCTTCTTCGTCCTCTGGGCCGCTGTAGGCCCGTTTCCAAAGGAGATCTCCTTGCGAGTCGAATTTGGCCAGGAGGACACCCTTTCCGCTTGAACCTCCTCCTCCATAGTAGCCGGTGATGACAATGCCGCCGTCCTGAGTCGCGATCACACAATTTGCCACTTCGTCAGGAGATCCTCCGTAAGCCTCGACGAAAATGTCGGGACAGGCCCAGGAGTAGGCCGACATGCCAAAGAGCAAGACACCTGCTAACAAAAGTTGACATAATGGGCTTTTCATCCTCTTCTCCTTTTCAGCTTTGAGATCCCTACTACAGCTACAGCGTACAACCTTAGAACCTATCCCATAACCTGGTGTGGCACCGGCATCTTGCCGGTGGAGACACAGGCTGGAAGCCAGTGTCACGTTTTGTTGGCAGTCTTACTTACATCATTATTTTTAGTCTTGCTGTGCGTAACTAAGAAAGCAAGAGAAAAACTGCCGATGATATGCGCGACGCGCAACGTGAGCGGTCCCGGTGATCTCGGCCTGTGGTTCTGCAAACCACGTTGCTGACGCAGTAGCATTGCTCACTTCCGCTCTACCAGCCGGTCGATCAGGAAGTCGGACTGCTGCAAGGCCTGTTCAGTAAAGTCGCCGAAATACTGGCGAACCTCTGCGAACATGTCGCGGAACGCTTGACCGTCGTGAATGTGCGTGAGCTTCTGGATTTCCTCGGCGGCGCGGATGAAGGCGTCCGTCACTTCGGCCGGGGGTCAGCACGACGCGTTGCCCCTGGAGCGAGTGAACCGACGGGCCGAACAGCGGGTGCGTGCCAATCACACTAGCCCGCGATGACGCCAGCATCGCCGAGACGATGTTCGCAATAGCACGACTGTCTTACCTTGGAGAAGAACCGCGGGCTTCAGCCCGCGAGGTCCTCCGCAAGGCGAAACGATCTTGTTTCGCGATACTAACGTGCGGTCCGGCACACGTCAACCTAGCTATAATGTTCTGTTCATTATCATCGGCGAGTACAATGTGATGGAATTAGAGTCTTAGTCCGGGCTCCGTCCCGGCCGCTACTTTTCCAGACCGGCACGACTTTTCGGCGGACTGGCAGGAGCACGCATGGCTGAATTGATCTATCGCACCGCTGGCGAGTCGCATGGGCGGGCGCTCATCGTTCTCGTCGAAGGGCTGCCGGCCGGACTGTCCGTGGACCTCGACCTGATCAACGCCGAGCTGCGCCGCCGGCAGGGGGGCTACGGCCGCGGCGGGCGGATGAAGATCGAGCAAGACGCCGCCACGGCGCTCGGCGGCCTGCGGCGGGGAGAAACCATCGGCTCACCCGTCGTATTGCAGATTCCCAATCGTGACTTTCGCATTGACGAGGCGCCGGAAATCAACCGCCCACGGCCGGGGCACGCCGATTTCGCCGGCAGCATCAAATGGCTGACCACCGACTGCCGCGAGACACTCGAACGAGCATCGGCCCGCGAGACCACGGCGCGGGTGGCGGCGGGGGCGCTCGCGAAAGGCCTGTTGCACGAGTTCGGCGTTAGATGCATCGGCTTCGTTGCGGAACTCGGAGGTGTTCGGGCCGCCATGTCAACGGATGCCACGCCGGACGAGTTGAGCAACGGTCGTGACGCGAACGAAGTCTATACGCCGGACGCCGGTGACGTTGAGGCGATGATGAAGGCGATTCGCGAGGCGGAAGCAGCGCAGGATACCGTGGGCGGTATTGTGGAAGTGCGTGTGTTCGGCCTGCCGCCCGGGCTCGGTTCTTGCATGACTTGGAATGATAAGCTCGACGGCCGGCTCATGCAGGCGGTCGGCTCAATCCAAGCTTTCAAGGGCGTCGAGATCGGTCTGGGCTTCGAAGCCGCTCGCCGACCCGGCAGCCAGGTTCACGACGCGCTCTACTATGATGCCTCGCAACGGGACAACTCCAATTTTGGCTTCGTCCGCCGGACCAACCACGCCGGCGGTCTGGAAGGCGGCATGACCAATGGACAGACGCTCGTCGTCCGTGGGGCAATGAAACCGATCGCGACACTCGGGCAGGGCATGGACAGCGTGAATCTCAAAACGCTCCAGCCCGAACGGAGCGATTACGAACGCAGTGACGTGTGTGCCGTGCCGGCCGCGAGCGTCGTGGCCGAGAACGTCGTCGCGTTTGAGGTCGCGCGGGCGTGGCTACTCAAATTCTCCGGCGATACACTCCGAGAGGTTCGGGCGGCGTATGACTATTACGCCGCCGCCGTGCGCGGACTGGCGTAGAGCATTAGTGCTCTTTGACACTTGGAATGATGGAAGAAGCGGATGGGTGGCACGGCCGTGTCGGCCGTGAATACCTGCGTTCCGCACACGGCTGACACAGCCGTGCCACACATCCACGGGGGTGCCCCATCCCGTTTCGCCTGCCTGGAGGGCAGGCAGCGGACGGGGTGAAACTATGAAGCGGAGGTCGAGCCGGCTGGTTCCAGGTTCCTTGAGTTCGTGGTAAACCAAGGTTTGTTTCGTGTTTCGAAGAACCGTCTGTTTCCACACAAGGAGAAAACCGTGAAAAAGTTCGTCGGCGTCGACCTCCACAAAAATCTTATCGTGCTGTACGTCATGGATAAAGCCCGCAAAGTTCTGGAAACACGTCGTTTCGCGTGTTGCGAAACCGAGGCGATCGCGGAGTTCTTTGCGGCGTTG
>JAGMDK010000525.1 GCA_023128695.1 Phycisphaerae bacterium | reverse complement strand
CCGGCGAAACGGGACGGGGCACCCATCCCGCGCGGCCTTGAGATCGCCGACTTGGCGCGCGATTGCGCCTCAAAACGTCTCCGGAAATCAGCATGACCGCAAACAAGCAATCGCGCGGCTGGCTGCTTGCTCCGGCGGCAATCTTCGTCCTCGCACTCGGCCTCCGGCTCGTTTACCTGGGCAACATCCGCGACATCGGTTTCTTTGAGCAACCCGTCTCCGATGGCTACGTGTACGACCAGCGGGCCCGGGGCATCGCTGCCGGCGACTGGCTCGGGCCCGTCGACTTCGTCCACGCCCCGCTCTATGCCTACTTGCTGGGCCTGATCAAGATCGTCGGCGGCGAGAGCCTGTGGCTGCCGAGAGTCGTGCAGACGCTCGGCGGCGCGAGCGCTTGTGTCCTACTCTTCCTGGCCTGCCGCCGACTGTTCGACCTCCATGTCGCCGGCGTGGCCGCGATTTGGCTCGCCCTCTACCCGCCGGCGATCTTCTTCGACGGGCTGATCCAGAAAGCCGGCTTGACACTCCTGTTGAGCACATTGTTGCTCTGGCTGGTGGTTCGTTCAACCTACCAGCCGGTCTGGTGGGGATGGGGCATTGTCGGCCTCGTTCTCGGATTGCTGATTCTGACGCGGCAAAACATGCTGGCCCTGGCCCCGCTCATCATAGCTTGGCTGTGGTTCGGCCTGCGCGCCCGGCCCCGGCTTCAACGGCTCCAATGGGCCGGCCTGGCCGCGCTGGGAGTAGTCCTGACGCTTTTCCCCTGGGCCCTTCGCAACCGCGTCGTCACCGGCGAGTGGGTGCTGACGACGCCGAACCTCGGCCAGAATTTCGCCATGGGCAATCACCCGGAGGCGACCGGAACTTACCTGCCGCACAAGCGGGGACGGTCGTCGGCCGAGCACGAGCAGGCCGAGTGGGTCAAAGCGGCCGAAAAGGCCTGCGATCGGCCCCTCTCCGCCCGCGAGGTGTCCGATTACTACTTCGCCGCCGCCGCCGAATGGATCAAGGCAAACCCGGGCGCGTGGCTGCGGCTGACGTTAATAAAATGCTCGCTGGTCTGGGGTGCCTATGAGCTGCCCGACACCGAAGACTACTACCTCTACCAGGAGTGGTCGCTTCTGTTGCGCACCCTCGATCGGGTGTTGCATTTTGGCGTGTTGTGCCCCTTGGCCGCCGCCGGCGTGGTGCTGACCTGCCAAGAGTGGCGTCGGCTGTGGTTCCTCTACGGCTGGCTGCTGCTCACAACGCTAGCCGTGGCGGCTTTTGTGGTCTTTGCCCGCTACCGCTTCCCGCTGGTTCCCGTGCTGCTGATCTTCGCCGCCGCGGGCCTCGTTGAATCGATCCGCCTAGTGCTCCATTACGCATCGCTTGATGGGTGGCACGGCTGTGTCAGCCGTGTACAAGTCGCAGGCATCCACGGCCGACACGGCCGTGCCACCCATCAACGCAACGTTGACAGAGCACTGGTTCACCTCACCACACTATTATATATCATCGGAAGACGCCGTAAAACTCACCAGGATGTACGCGGCTGCCGCCGAGTAGTTCAGTGCTGATCTTATGCTGGTGCGAGAATCCTTTCTCGCACCTTGGGGCTATCGCTCCGTCCCGGCCAGTGACGGCTCACCGTCCGGCTGACCGTTAAGCTCCGGTTCGACCCCGGCCGTGCTGGTGCCGACGGGGGCCTCGTCCGGGGGCTCCACCGCGATCGGGGCGGGGTGCTTTTCGTCGAACAGACGGATGCTCCGCCAGCGGCCGCCGAACCAGCGCCACATGGAAACGCTACCGAATAACACGATGTACAGCGTGCACATAGACCAGGGTCCGTTGATACCCCACGCGGGCACCTTCCAGGCCAGCAGGTATCCGCCGCAGATGAAGATGGTCCAGCACAGGACACCCATCATGATCGCCGGCCAACGGGTATCGCCGGCGCCGCGCAGGGCGTTAATGTGGGTGATCGCCATCGCGTCGAACACCTGGAAAACGGCGGCCCAGATCAGCACCAGCGAACCGACCTCGACCACCGCCGGGTCGTAATTGAACAAGCGTATCAACGGCGCGCGGGCCAGCAGGAACAGCACGCCGATCAGGCCCATGTACACCACGGTCACGCGGAACGCCACCCGCGCGCGCAGAACTGCCAAGTCCGGCTTTTTCTCGCCGACGGCGAACCCGACCTGCGAGCACAGTGCGATTCCGATGCCGATCGCGGGCATGAACGACAGGTGCATCAACTGCAACCCGACGTTACTAGCGGCCATGGCGGCAGTACCAAAGGTCGGCATAATCAGGACCAGGAAGATGGTCCACGAGCCGATATCCACCAGCCAGCCCAGCGACGTCGGCCCGCCCACGCGGATCAGGCCCGCCATCTTCTTCCAATCGAAGGCGGTCGAATGCCGGGTGTTGTACTTGCGGTCGTAGCGCGGCAGCAGCATCGCGCCGGCGAGCACCAGGGCTCGGGCACACCAGGCCGCCACGGTCGCGTAGGCCGCTCCGATAATCCCCAGTTGGGGGAAACCGAGGTTCCCGAAAATCAGCAGCCAGTTACCCGCCAGATTCGTCACGAGCGAGACCGCCACCGCGATAAAGGCCACCCAGGGCTTCTGGATGCCGTTGAAGAAGCCGTTGAGCCCGATGCAGACGATGGACGGCGCCACGGACCAGAGCGCGATCCGCACGTAGCCGATCTCCATCCGAGTGACCGTCTCCGAGTGGCCTCCCAACGTGGCGATCCAGCCGTACCATATCTCGGTGGTGGCCGCGAACGGGATGGTCAGCAGGCCGAAGAAGGCCGCGATGTAGAAGCTTTGCCACGCGAAGGCCCCGCCCTTTTTGGGCTCCCCGCGGCCGTCGGCCTGTGAGACGAAGGTCTGAACGGCATTGGCGATCCCCAGGCCCAGGCAGGCCAGCACGAAGACGAACAGGCTGGCCGGCGAGATCGCCGCCTGGGCCTCGGTCCCGAGCCGCGAGACCATCACGAAGTCGATGAAGCCCATCAGCATCCGCGAGACCATCATCGCGATGATGGGCAGCGCCAGGATGAGCAGCTCCAGCGTCGGGCCGCGAGTGCGAGTAGCGGCATTTACATTTATGTGATTAACGTTCCGTGACACGGTTCGAATCCCGCCATCTGCGGCCGCCGAGGCGGCACGAAAAAACCCTGGCAAGTTGGGGCTGGCCAGGGTTCGTCGTCGAGCAAGATGATCGCGGTGCCTTACGGCGGAAGACGGTACCCCGGCATGCTAACCGGCTGGTCGGTGATGTAAGGCGTCAGAATCATCTTAATAGCTCTATAATATTCCTCTAGATTATTAAGTATGCCTCCAAAGCACGAATTTGTCAAGTGGGGGCCGTGAGAAGATTGCGGCCTTATTGGAATGGCACCGTATATGCTTTATGGAGCATAATGCGTACATAATGAAGAGTATCATGCACATAGTGCTCTGCCAGCGTTGCGTTGATGGGTGGCACGGCCGTGTCGGCCGTGAATACCTGCGACTTGTACACGGCTGACACAGCCGTGCCACCCATCAAGCGATGCGTGACAGAGCACTAGTAGCTCGCTTGGCGCTAGATGAGTGAAACCGGAGCGCGCTCAATGCCTGAAGCTAATACCGCGTTTCATAAGCCGTACGGCGATTTTCTTAAGGAGAAGAGCCGCGGTACTAGTTTGCTGCTCTTGATCGTCCTCGGAGCATGGTCGGCGGCAGCTTCCGCTCAGATCGTGGCCGGGGGCAGCCGGGTCACGGCGGTGGGCTTCCCGGCCGCGTGTACGACGGGCAACGTGTTGCGGGGCGGGCAGTGGTTTCCGATTCGGGTCGTACTAAAGGTTGAAGGCACCGACGTGTTCTCGGGCGAGCTACGGTTTGAGGGCATCGACCTCGACGGGGACCGGGTCGCTTTCAGTCGCAGTGTCACTGTGACGCCCAAGCCCGACGGAAGCCCCACGACGGCAACCCTCTACGCCGTCGTCAACGCGATCAACGAATTACCCCGGCACATCCACGTCGTCGACGAGCGGGGTGAATCGATCGCCAAGCTGCCGCTCTTACCCTGTGAGTTGATCTCCAACGATAATCTTCTGGTGCTGGACATCGGTGCCCAACGGGTCCCGAAGCTGAATCTGCTGGAAACCCCCGGCTGGTCGCCCGGCCAACCCACCGATGGCAGCCGCACTTTCTATCGCGACGTGATCGTGTCGAACCTGCCGGCCCGGGACCTGCCGCGGCACTGGTGGGGGCTCGAGGCGGTGGACGTCATCTTCTGGGATCGGCCCAACCCCGCCGAGCTCGAGTTCGCCCAGCTCGACGCGCTGGTGGAGTGGGTTCGCGGCGGCGGTCAATTGATCGTCGGCTTGGGCGAGAGTTGGGGCGCGATCCGGGGCACGGCCCTGGAATCGATCATGCCGCTGCAAGGCCCGGGGCCGCCGCAGGAAACCTCGAAGCTGGACATGTTTATCAGACGCGTGGGCCTGCGGGGTCGGTCCGGACGGGAGCTTGACGGCTACCTCACCGTGACCACTGCCGACTTGGCGGAGGACGCCGTGCGAACACTGTCGGCGTTAGGCCCCCGCAACGAGACCATCAACCTGATCTCGATGCGTCTGGTCGGCTCCGGGCGGGTGGTGGCGACGGCCGCCGGCCTCCGTGACCTGGCCGAGCTGCGTGTGGATCACGAGAAGTTCTTCGCCGAGCTGCTCGACCTGAACCGCTACACCGAGGAGTTCAAGAAAGGGCAAAACAACTTCCTGCTCAATATCGACCACCTTTACGATGATTTCGTGGAGCCGATCGCTTTACGCCGGCAATCGGCCTTGCTGGGGCTGACCGCGTTCCTGTTCGTGTCGGCGTACATCCTGGTGGCCACGCTGGCCACCTGGTGGTGGTTGCGGGGGCGCAAGCTCACCCACCTGAGCTGGGCGGTGTTCGCCGTTTTGGCGATCGTCGCCAGCGTGCTCAGCCTCGGGACCGTGACCGGGATGCGGAGCTTTTCGCGGGGCGTGCAGTCCCTGAGCATTCTCGATCTGGAGGCCGGCTCGCGCGCGGCACGCGGTCCCTGCCTGTTCGGCTATCGCAGCTCGCTCCGTCAGCGGGTCGAGTTGTCGCTGCCGGGGGAGGGGAATTTCCTGCGTCCGCTGGCCTCGGCCCCCCTGGGGTCCACCTACTACGTCACCCCGGCCCGCTACGCCGCCGTTCCAACTCAAACCAAGCTGGAGCAGGTCCTGATGCGGGCCACTCTGAAGCAAGTCGAGGGCTACTGGCACGGCGAGCTGGAGGGCACGATTCGCGGTAACCTGGTGGTCGCCCGGGATGACGGCCGTCTCACTTCCGGAAGCTGGATCGCCAATGAGCTGGACGTCGACCTCGCGGGCGGCTACCTCCTGTTCTGCGACCCCCGGCAGCAGGGTGTGGACGTGCCGCGCGCCGCCGGCCTGACGTCACTATACGAACTTCCGGAATCTCTCGGCGGGAAGCCGGCCGTCAAGGACGTCCCGCCGGCGATGAACGTGCTGGTCGTGCGCTTGCCGAAGATTCCGGTCGGCGAGCGGATCAACGCGATCGGAGCGACACAGTACCAGCAAGTGGATAAGGCTTATGGGGCGTGGAGTGGAAAGCGGAACCGCAAGCGGAGTCAAATGCTAACCAAGAGCCGCGATCTCCAGACACTCTGGCACGAGCAGCAATACTGGCGGGGGAACATAACCTTTGCGAGCAGGCTGAGCCGGCCGGCGGGAGCAGCCCTGCTGGCCTCGACGCGGAATTTCCATCTGCACAGCCAGGCCGGCAACCTCGACCGCGTCGCCACGCCGCTGAACACGAACGGGCTGCAAAGCCTCGACAGCTCCCATTGGCTGCTGGGCGGGCGGAGAGCCGGGCAGGCCGTCCTGCTGTGCTGGAGTAACACCCCCGGCCCGGCCCGGCTGCACCTGAAAACCGCCTGGCAAAAAGAGGCGACGCCGCAAAGGTCGCACGAAGGTTGGACGTTCTATCGAGTACAGATTCCGATTTACTACCAGGGAAGCCCGCCGAGTGGAGAGGGGGACGGCCCGTGATTGTCCAGACCATCAACCTGACCAAGCGTTACGGCAAGCTCGTCGCGTTGAACAACCTGCACCTGAACATCGAGGAAGGCGAGTGCTTCGGGTACATCGGTCCCAACGGAGCCGGCAAGACGACCACGATCCGCATCCTGGCCACGCTGCTCCAGCCGACCTGGGGCGAGGCGCGGGTCTGCGGGCACGTGGTCGGCTACGAATCGCGAAAAATCCGCCCGCTCATCGGCTACGTGCCCGACTTCTTCGGGGCCTACGAGGACATGGTCGTCCAGGAATACCTCGAATTTTTCGCCGCCGCCTACGACATCACCGGCAAGAAGCGCGACCAGATCGTCGGCGACGTGCTGGAGCTGACCGACCTGAGCTTTAAGCGCGACGCCCTGGTCGACGCGCTCTCGCGCGGCATGAAGCAGCGGCTGAGCATCGCCCGCGTGCTGCTGCACGACCCGCGCGTGCTCATGCTCGACGAGCCGGCCAGCGGGCTCGACCCCCGGGCCCGGATCGAAATCCGCGAGCTGCTCAAGGAGCTGCACCGCATGGGCAAGACCATCCTGATCAGCTCCCACATCCTGCCCGAGCTGGCCGACCTGTGCACCAACATCGGGATCATCGAGCAAGGCGAGTTGATCTTCCAGGGCTCAGTCCGCGAGGCCGTCCGCCGGGCCCAGACCGGCTCGGTCGTGCACGTCGTCACCCCGGACGACCGGGAGCGAGCCCAGCAGATTCTTGCGGGCCTGCCGCATGTGGAGAGCGTGATGGTCCGCGACGGGGAGGTGGTCCTGACCCTCGACAGCGACATGACCGACTTCAGCTTCATCGCCGAGGCCATGCTGCAAAACAAGCTGCGGATCAACGAGATCAAACAGGAGGAAGTAAACCTGGAGACGGCGTTCATGCGGCTGACGAAAGGGATTGTGCAGTAACGTGGACGGAAAGATAGGGAGACGTATGCTCCGGTGCTCATCCATTGAGCAATTCAGTAGAATGATCGTCGTGTGATCGGTTTATGACGCAGAGGATAACAGTGTGAAGCACACGTGGCAAACCGTGCCGAAAGCGATCCCAGGTATTCCGCATCCTATCCCATATCAGGGTAGCAAGAGGCAACTGGCGCGTCTGATTGTAAGCTTTTTCCCTCCCAATACCGATCGCTTGGTTGAGCCCTTTGCCGGTTCAGCGGCCGTTTCCATGGCGGCGGCCTACCTAGGACGTGCGCGGCGATTCGTATTGAACGACTTGGACACCGCGCTCATGGGATTGTGGGGCGGCATTCTAAACCAGCCAACCGAACTCGCCGCCAAATACCGGCGCATCTGGCGGGCACAACTGGGGAACGAGCGCCGCTATTACGATTTGATCCGCACGCGTTTTAACGAGCATCGGCGCCCCGAGGACTTGTTGTATCTTTTGGCACGGTGTGTGAAAGCCGCTATACGCTACAACGCCCAAGGCAAGTTTAACAACAGCCCCGACAATCGGCGCAAGGGCGCGCATCCCGACACTATGTCGCGACACATCCGCGGCGCGGCGGCTCTGTTGGCCAACCATACTGAATTACATGCCGTTGATTACAAGATGATCCTCAAGAAATCGCGTTCGAGCGACTTGGTTTATATGGATCCACCGTATCAGGGTGTCTGCAATACTCACAATCACCGGTATCGGCACGCTATCCTATATGATGAATTCGTCCATATGCTGGGCACCCTCAATTCGCGCCAAGTCCCGTTTATCCTGAGCTACGATGGTCGCACCGATACCAAACGGTTCGGGCGCGAGTTGCCGAAGAGTCTTGCGCTTGAGCAAATTGAGGTACCTGCCGGACGTTCCACGCAAGCCACGCTATTGGGGCGAAATAGCCGCACATACGAGTCGCTCTATTTGTCGCCGGTACTTGTAGAGAGACTCAGCCATTCGGTCGAACAGCTATGCGAACCACGACACCATCAACGTAATCTCTTCCCGGAAGTGCTATGAATCGGCCCCTGATACCGTCTGGAGCCAGGAAGTTATTGAAAGCCATCACTGGCAAACGTGCCCGGATAGTGGTCGATCATCTTCTCAAGCACGGGTCAATTACTACCGATCAGCTCCGAGAGGACTACGGCTACGACCACCCGCCGCGCGCAATTCGGGATGTTAAAGACCAGGGAGTTCCCATCGCCAAGACAATGGTCCGGAAGCCGGACGGAGGCAGGATGGCGGAATACCGATTCGGCGACCTGAGTCGAATTCGGACCGGAAAGCTCGGCGGACGGCGCGCATTCCCCAAGAAGTTCAAGACCGCGCTGCTCGGTAAATACGGTGAACGATGCGGTATATGTTACGCCATACTGGGGGCGCGTTACCTACAGATTGATCACCGCATTCCCTACGAAGTTGCCGGAGACACTTCATCCGAAAGTGAGAGACTGGACAGATTCATGCTCGTTTGTGCCTCCTGCAATCGCGCAAAATCATGGTCGTGCGAGCACTGTCGAAATTGGGCCGAAACAAGGATTCCAAAGATATGCCGGCAGTGCTATTGGGCGCACCCGGAGTCTTACAAGCACGTGGCAATGCGCGATTGGCGTCGACTCGACTTGGTCTGGACGGACGATGAAGTTCCCGACTATGAGCGACTCCGTAAACACGCGACCGCGCGAGAGGAACCGATGCCCCAATACGTTAAAGATGTGCTCCGTCGCTCGCTGGCGCGCGAGTCCAAATGAGTTATTACCATGGGTGTGCTGCGAGATATTGGTCTCTGGCTCTGGTGGCTCTTGCCGGCCAACCCGATCCTCGTGCGCGTGGTCTCCACGGGCGGCAAGCGAACTCGCCATTTTTGGGCTCGGCTGATCTACCTGGTCGCGCTGACGAATCAGATCGCGTATCTACGCGGAGAAAACGTGGCCATAAAAAAAGCGCGGCCAAGGAGGAATAATCCTCACAAGTCGCCGGAGCGGCTTTCTTGGTCGCACTATTAGTGTATCAGCGCTTTTCGAGAGTGCAAAACATTCTGGTGACGTAACGAAGAATTCCGGTTTCAAGAAGGAGTCTGCTCCAATTTAGTCGTGGCTTTGTAACACTCTTCGTTAAAACAGGTTACGCGCTGACACAAGACTGAATCAGTATATTCAGGACCGATAATGGGAATACTGCGAGATATTGGTCTCTGGCTCTGGCGGCTCTTGCCGGCTAACCCAATCCTCGTCCGCGTGGTCTCCACCGGCGGCAAACGCAGTCGGCACCTGTGGGCCCGGCTGATCTACCTGGTCGCGCTGATGGTGGTCTTCCTGATCGCCGGCGGGCTGCTGGTCGGGGCGGGGGATCAATCTCTGGCGGAACTCGCCAAGAAAGCGACCCAAACCTTCATGGCCGTCAGTATGGTCCAACTCTTCCTGATGAGCTTCGTGGCGCCGGTCTTCTGTGCCGGGGCCATCACCCAGGAAAAGGACGCCAATACGTACCACATCCTGCTCACTACGCCGCTGAGCAACGCCCAGATCGTGCTCGGCTCGCTCTTTAGCCGACTCTTCTTCGTCTGGGCCCTGCTGCTGGCCGGGCTGCCGATCTTCTGCATCACGATGATCTACGGCGGCGTGACCACCCGGGAGATCTTCGAAAGCTTCGGCCTCGCGGCATGCACCGGACTGGTCACCGGTTCAATCGCGATCATGATCAGCTTCCTGAAAATCGGGACGCGGCGGACAATCTTCGCGTTCTTCGTCGGGGTCGCGGTGTACCTGCTCGGCGTGTATGCGGTGGGACGGACCTCGTTCGGCCAACTGAGCGTTGCACCGCCGGCTACTGCCAGTGTAGGCCTCGCGCCGGATCGCATGAGCTGGCTGGCCCCGATCCATCCCTTCCTCGCCCTCTTTGTGGTCACCGGACAGACCCCCGCCCCGGCCTGGGCCGAGGTGGCCGGTTACGGCTGGCCGTGGAACAGGCTGCTGGCGTACCCGCAATTCGGCTACATGATCCTGACCACGCTCGCCTCGGCGGCGATGGTGCTAATCTGCCTCATCTACGTCCGCCGCGGGTCCCGGGAGGGCGAGATGACCATTTTCACCCGTCTCCTCGAACGCTGCTGGCCGCGGCAGGCCGGCGAGCGCCGCCGAAAGCCGCGCCGCGTCTGGCGTAACCCGATCGCATGGCGTGAGGCCGCCACCCGCGCCTCGGCCGGGGGACGGTCGCTGATGCGCCAATTGTTCCTCATCGGCGGGCTCACGGCCGGCGTGATCCTGCTGATCGCGCACCACACCAGCGCGTGGGGCCTGGGGCCTGCCGCCGTTAATGACACCCGTCTGTGGCTAACGTCCTTGGTGTGGATCGAATTGCTGGTAGTCCTGCTGGTAGTGACCAACACGGCCGCCACGACACTCACGCGGGAGAAGGAAACGCTGACGATCGAGCTGCTGCTTTCCACGCCGCTGACGAGCCGCTACATCATCGCCGGGATGCTCCAGGGTCTGGTGCGGCTCGTGGTCCCGCTGATCGCGGTGCCGATGATCACGATTCTGCTGTTTGTCGGCACGGACCTGATCCGAGGGAATACCATCCGGGTGACAACTTTCGAGGCGGTCATCGGCGTTCCGCTGCTGATGGTTGCCTTCGCGGCTTTCGCGGCCATGGTGGGTCTGCATTTCTCGCTGCTGTTGAAGAAAACCGTACAGGCCGTGATGATCAGCACCGCCCTGGTGCTGGGCGGCGCGGGACTCCTGTGGGCCTGCGGGTCGGCGGTCACGAGCGGGGGCGCCACCGTTGCCGCCGTCATTCTCCCCTTCACGCCCTTCCCTGCCATGCAAGCTCTTCTGGACCCCTGGGCGGTCGCCGAGGAGGGCTCAAGCTGGAGCAGCGGCGGAATGACGACACCGAAAGCGGCCACCTTCCGCGCGATCCAGGCCGTGTTCTGCCTGATCTCCACCGCGGCGTACCTCGGCGTGACCTACGCGGTCTACAACAGCATGGTGCGCGGATTCGACATGACCGTGCGCCGCCAATCGGCCTGAATCCGAATCAGAACAGCCACTCCCAGAGGCGGCGGAGGATTTCACGCGGCACGCGGATCGCGCCGCTGCCGCCGAACAGGATCAGCAGGGAGAACAGGAAGGCGTGCTGGGTCAGCAGCCAGCCGCTGATTTGCGGGAGCGGACAGAGCTTCAGCCACCCGCGGCGGAGGGCGGGCAGTCGGCCGGCGGGACGTTCATCGAGCCGCCGCATCCACTTCGCCCAGTGATGATTGACCGCCACCATCAGACCCATCACGACCCCCCAGATCGCCACTTGCAGGATGCTTTTGTGCCAGAGGCCGCAGACCAGGAAGGTGAGGCATAGATTGAAGGTCACGTGACGCCGATTGCCGCCGAGGGCGATGTAGACGTAATCGCGCAGGATGAAGGAGAGGCTGATGTGCCAGCGGCGCCAGAATTCACGCATGTTAGTGGCGAAGTAGGGCCGCTTGAAGTTCTCGATCTGCCGATACCCGAGCAGCCGCGCGATCCCGGCGGAGACGTCGCAATACCCGCTGAACTCGAGGTAGAGCCACGTGATGTGCAGCATGATGCCGAGGTACAGCAGCCAGCCGCTCTCGATCTGCTCGGGGTGGTCGTAGTAGATGTTGCCACGGCCGAGGCCGAGCTGGTCGTAGAGCATCGGCCCCACGTACCAGGTGGCGACGAAGCTTTTCAGAATGCCCAGCCCGATGCGGCTCAGGGCCGGGGGTAGATTCCGCCACGTGCGCCGCTGGTGGCAAGTGTCCATTTCATCCTGAAACGGGGCGAACCGCTCCAGCGGCCCCTGGATGAGCCCCGGCGCGTAGCAAACCCACGCCAGGAAGTTGAGCAAGGTGCGGTGCTCGCGCGGCAGCGTGTCGCGCTTGATCTCCGCGAAGTAGTGGCACAGCCGCACGGTGAGGTACGCCGTCCCGATGCTGTGGATGTCCCGGAACAGGGCGAAGATGAACTGGGGCGGGTCGCCGCGGAGCAGCAAGCGGAATTGCGGCTCCCATTCCAGCCCGCGGGCGCCCAGCGGAAAAATCCAGCGCAGGTGGGCATACAGCCAGGCGTTCAGCTCCGTCGGCAAGGAGATATGGTGCAGGAACATCGTGCCCAGGTGCCAGCCGCCGATGATCAGGATCGCGGCCAGCGGCGGGCCGATCTTCAGCACGTCGGTGCGTTTGCACTCGTACGCGAACCGCTCGCCGAGCCGGTGGAAGGCCAGGCAGGCCAGCAGCCAGAATCCCGCGTAGAGCACGCCGAAAACATACGTCAGGAACGCCAAGCCGGTGAGGATGATCCCAATCCGGAGCTTTTGTCGCGGCAGGAGGAGCAGGATCGGCAGTAGCGGCAGGAACCAGGCCACGACGAAGCGGTCATCGAGAATCTGTTCGAGCCAGAAGCCGCGCCAATCGGTCCAGGCCGTGCTCTCAATCGGGCCGGCCAGACAGCGTCCGACGGATTGGGCGAGTTCCGTTATCCATGCGAGTGTCAGCGCTTGCATCCCTGTAGTACTAATACCGTTTCAGAAAACGTCTGACGGTCGTCGGGAGGGCGAGGCTCCTGCCGAGCCGCGGCTCGCCAGGAGGCTCGCCCTCCCCAAGCGATGGGTGGCACGGCCGTGTCGGCCGTGAATACCTGCGACTTGTACACGGCTGACACAGCCGTGCCACCCATCGACACGGCTGACACAGC
>JAGMDK010000524.1 GCA_023128695.1 Phycisphaerae bacterium | reverse complement strand
TGGGGCGGGCCTCCGTGCCCGCCAGCACGGTCCGATGGCGACCGCGGAGGGTCGCCCCACCGGTTTACCCATTTTCCTGACGCCCCCCCGTAAACAGCCACGCAGCGTAATGCGTATTACCTCCATGGTCGTCTCCGCTTATGATGCTCGCCTATGGTCATGGAAGCGCACATGGGAGCCCGGGCGGGACGGCCGCGGCTGATGTTGACGACCAGCGCCGCCATGCTGGCCGTTACCCTGGGACTGGCCTGGCTTCAAAAGGAACACGCCCGCGCGCTTGGACCAGAGCAGCAGGTGGATGACACGCCATTGCGGGTCCGCCTGCCGCGCGACTGGCAAGCTGACCCCGACCACCCGCAACGTTTCCTGCTGCCGATCAAGGAGGAAGGGCGACGACGACACTTTGAATTCGAGCGGCGGATTCGCTTCGAGTACGACCGCTTGCCCGCCTTCCGGTCCGTCGAGCAATTGCTGCACTTTATGAAGCTGGATGACCCGCGGGTGGTCGTGAACATCAGGCCGGCCCGCATCGGACCGTACGCCGCGGTCGAAGTCGAAATCATCGGCTCACAGTCGATCGGTCTGATGCAGGTTGTACGCCGCGTAATACTTGTCCGCTTCGCCTGTCTCCCGAACGGCCGCCTGATCCAGGTCGTCTATGAGCCACTGGTTGACCTGCGGCCGGCGGACTCGGAAATCCTGGACGAAGTCTGCGACACCCTCCGCGTGGAAGAGCCGGCCCTGAGCGGCACGCCGGATGACTACCTGCATCGGGCCGGGATTACATTGCCGCTGGATGACGATTGGCAGGTGGTCGGGCCGGCGCTGGAGCACGTGCCGGGCGTCTACGTCGGCGGAGTGGAGGATGGCATCCCGGCCTGGTCCCTCGGCATCTTCCGAACCTGGCTGGCGACCGGCCGCAAACCGGTCGATTTGCTCGAGGACATCGCGGCTGAGCACTGGCCGTTGCTGGAGGAGCGGCCTGAACTGTGGGAGACCCGCGGCGCGGACGGCGGCACGATCACCACGCTCAAACATCCCCGGTTCGGGCGGGCCGACGTGAAGATGCCCGCCGTG
Organism: Phycisphaerae bacterium; assembly: GCA_023128695.1. GTDB lineage: Bacteria > Planctomycetota > Phycisphaerae > UBA1845 > Fen-1342 > JAGMDK01. The sequence continues at coordinate 8,522 of JAGMDK010000524.1, read as the reverse complement.
TGGGTTGTGGAGAAGTCGCCCTCACTAGCCGTGATAATGTTCTTGTACGCCGGTCCGAACGAAGCCGACCTGGCCAATGAAGCCGCCGGCCGCATTGCGGCCGGGCTTGAGATTAGGCCGCTCGTTACGATACCCGAGGTTGCCACGGCTGAGGCGGCCGGGCAGGGCCTGGTAACTGAATTGAACAAGGAGGGTCCGAAGACGCGCTGGGGTTTTTTGCAGTCCCGGGTGAACTACACGGGACAGTCCCTGTTCGGCAACGAAACGAAGGCCGTTTATCGCGAGGCGCTGAGGCGTGATCCGCAACGGGGGTACAAAGGATGGCGCAAGCGTTGGACGATCTCGCCGCGAGCGGCATTCCCAAAGTTGCGGCCCGGCCGGGAGAATAAAAAGAAACTAGTTCAACATAGCAATTGGAATATCGACGGTGACGCCGGGGCCTACGAATGGAGCGATGACTTCTACTATCAATCGCTGCACATCGACGTGCTGGAGCGACGCGACGGACCCCAGGCTCCAGTTGTCCGCGACGTCACCTATCATGATCGCGCCAAACAGCGCTGGACATACCAGCCGGGCCCCGGGTTCGTGCCCCCGCCGCTGGAGGAGATCATCGCGGGCTGGGTGGCCCGAAACGAGGCCGAGACGGCGATTATTGAAGTCTCATCACGGCTCGGCCCCGGTACTCATACGCTGCTCCTACGCCACCTGCCGCCGGATGGCGATTACCCCCGCGTGCTCGTCCAGCAGGACTTTCACCCCACGGGGATGATTCATGCGTTTGACGACGACCAGGCCGAGACGCACTATGAGCGCTATCCGCACGCGGAGTATCGGCGGATGGATTGAGCATGCGCTACCGTTGAGAAGACATTTACCGAGGTCATACAATAATCCCGCTGGGCGAAATGATTAGCACAGACCGTGGCGTCCCACGCTTCAGGACACCGACACCGTGACTTCTTCGACACTCCTGCCACCATCGGCCACTGGCGCGCGCGACCGGGACGTTGAACTTCCTGCGACGCCGGCGCTGGTCGAGGAATTTGTGCGGGAGGTCTGCGATGGAGTAGTGTGGACCTGCCGCCTGGGCTGCGAAGAACTGTTGGCCAAACTTCCGGCCGTCGTCTGGGCGAACCCTGAGAGACAGATCCACCGGCAGGATGCCGGTGCCACACAGGATGCCGGTGCCACACAGGGCTGGCAGCGCATCAAACACAACGCCCGTCGCGAAGTCTGGCACGCCGTCATCGACGGGACGCCGTACTACTTGAAGTATTACTTCTCGACCGCCTGGCGCCGCGTGCTCACGGGTCTGTTTCGCCCCTCGGCGTGTCAAGCGGAGTGGGCCGGCGGGTTGTTCGCCTTCCAGGCCGGCATCCCCGCCGTCCGTCCAGTGGCCTACACGCTCAACTTGCGACGGAAAGGACAACGCTGCGCACTGCTCGTGACCGAAGCTATCGAACCGGCATTACCCTTGAACGACTTCTGGTTGCAGCTCCAATCGGACACCGATACAGCGCGGCGACGGCGTGACACCACGGCCCTGATCGAACTGCTGGCCCAGATGATCGCCCGGGCCCACCAGGCCGGCTTCGAGCACCTCGACATGCACGTGGCCAACATCCTCGTGCAGCCCGTCGCTCCGGGCCGCTACCAAACCATCTTTGTTGACCTGCACAGCGCCCGGCGGGGCGTGCCCATCAGCGACCGAGCGGTGGTCCGCAACCTCGCGCAGCTCAATCAGTGGTTCCGCAAGAACAGCACCATTGGTGACCGGCTGCGGTTCCTGCGGGCCTACCTGCGCTGGCGGAACGAATTCGAGCACGCCTTTGAGCTCGGCCGGCCGCTCGGGCTTAGCTTCGAGCAGCTCGTCACCGCGCTGAGTGACGCGGCGTATCGCCACGCCCAACGCCTCGGGACGCAGCGCGATCACCGCGTCCTGCGCGACGGCCGCTACTTCTCGCGTCTCAAGCTGGGCGGCGGGTGGCGCGGCATGGCCGTGGCGCGCTGCAAACACCCCGTGGAAGAATCGCGCGCCTCGCGGATGATCTTTGACCGCCAGTGGTGGCAGACGCAATTGCAAGACCCGTCGCACTGGTTTGACCAGGAGCAGGAGCCATCGCAGGTCTGCAAGGATTCTCACTCCGCCATGGTCCGTCGCGCGCTGCTTGACAGTCCCTTGCAAAAGGGGACTGTTACGCCTGAGGCAGAGCACCTGCCCGTGATCATCAAGCGCCCGCGGGCGCGAAACTGGCGGCGGCGCCTCGCGCAACTGTGGCCGCCCTCGCGGAGCAAGCGCGGCTGGCGCGTCGGGCACGCCCTGCTGCACCGCGATCTCCTTACGGCGCGGCCGCTGGCGATGCTCGAACGGCGTCTGGGGCCGCTCCTGCTCGACAACCTGCTGATCACCGAGGCTGTTCCGGGCGCGGTCGATCTGGAAACATTTCTCCGGAAGGGGTACGCGGAGCAGTCGCCGGCGGGGTGGGTGCGGCTCAAGCGCCGGCTGAGCGCGCAGTTGGCGGTCCTCGTGCGGCACTTGCAGGAACGCGGCTTCGACCACCGCGACTGCAAAGCCGGCAACATCCTGGTCAGCAGACATCCGCGGCTGAAATTGCTCTGGATTGACCTGGATGGAGTGCGCTACACCGGGTCGCTTTCGCTCCAGCGACGACTGCGGCCGCTGGTGCGCCTCCATGTCAGCCTGCTCGAGGTGCCGGGCCTGACGCGTGCTGATCGGGCGCGCTTCCTCAAAGGTTATTGCTCTCGGTTCGGCACCTCGCCGAACGCCTGGCGCGCGGTCTGGCCGGGTTTGCACGAGGCGAGCGAAAAGAAGCTCCGCGCCCGCGCAACACGGCGAGCCTGGAAGCTGAAACACTATGGGCGAGAGTAAGTTGTTGCACTAAAGCGGTTCGTCGATGTCGGCGCGACGATGTGAACCAGTTGCGGGTTGCTTTCGGTTTCAAGGTTTTGGAAATCGGCTTTCACCAGGTTGTGCCAGGCTTCTGAAAGATGTTCCAAGGCCCGCTTGACCAGCCGCTGCATCAGACGCCATTCGATGGGAGTCAGCGGGCGTTGGGGGATGAACATATCCGCCTGCGGGGAAATGCGCGGCCCCTGCGGCGCTGGGTGCTGCCGCGCGAGTCGATAGGCTTTTTCAGGGAGGCCTCGCCGATCGACTACCTGTTCGCGGGCCGGGGCCCTTGGCCGGCGGACCGTAGCTTCTTTCGCACCGCCACGGCGATGCGGAGGCCAACCTCTTCTTCCTCGTCGACGACGACCTCTGCTCCGGCGAGGATCAGTTCCCAACGGTAAACGTGATACCGCGCCCGGGCAATGACGGGTGTCTCCGACGAGAGCGCGCGAACCTGCTCGATCACGTGCCGCGCGGTGGCTGGATCGGGCACCGTCACCACGACGGTCAAGGCCGCGGCGACACGCACGTGTTCGAGCGCCTCCGCGCGGGTTGCGTCGCCAATGTACGTCCGAAGACCATAGGTGCGCGCAACATCCGCAGACTTGGCGTTCAACTCGATGACCACCAGACGTGACTTGTGCCGCCGCAGCAGCGCCTCGGCGACGCGCTGACCGGCGGGGCCAAAACCCACAATGATGATATGACCGCTCAGTTCGGCCTCGGGCGGGAGCGTTGCTTCGTCGAGCGCGCGCAACGCCCGCGGGCCTCCCGTCGAAAGCCGACCCACAGCTCTGGCAAGATGCGGCGCGAGCGCAACGAGGTATGGCGTGAGGAACAGCGTTCCGACCGTGGCCGCGACGATCAGCTCAAACAGGCCGCGGTCGATCAACTGCCCGTGCCGCGCCACCTCGGCGAGCACGAATGAGAACTCGCCCACCTGGGCCAAGCAGAGGCCCGTCGCCACCGCATGGCCCGCCGAGGAACGGAACAGGCGCGCCACGCCGGAGATCACCACCGCCTTGCCGAACACGATGGCCGCCACCACGACTACGACCGTTGCCCAGTGTTCCAGTACCCACGCCGGATTGCTCAGCATGCCGATCGAGGCGAAAAAGAGCGTCACGAACAACGTCCGTAAAGGGGCTATATCGGCGCGGATTTGCGTGGCGAAAGGGGACTCGGCCAGCAGCAGACCCGCGATGAAGGCCCCCAACGCCGGCGAAAGGCCCAGCTTGTGCGAGGCCGAGGCCGCCCCCACGGCCGTCACGATCGCCAACAGGATCGGCAAATCCCGGTTGTGGGCCGCTTCCTTGGCGCGCAGCAGCACCGGCACGACGTAGTTGAGCAGCAGGAAAAGCGCTGCGACCAGCAGTGCTGCCACGCCGGCCGCCCGGCCCAGCTTCCAGCCGATCTGAGCGACCGAACCCGAGCTGTCGCTGCCCAAGGCCGTCACGATGAGCACCAGCGGCACGACCGCAATGTCTTGGAGCAGCAGGATGCCCAACGCGTTGCGGCCGGGGACGCCGTCGATTTCCGCGCGGCTCACGAGCAGGCGCAATACACAAGCGGTGCTGCTCAAAGCGATCAGGGCCCCGACCGTCAGTGCCGGGCGACTGCCGAGCCCCAGTGTCAGGCAGACCCCCGCTGTTAGTCCGCCGGTCAGCAGCACCTGGAGGGTTCCGCCGCCGAGGGCGATCGGCCCGCTGCTCCGCAGCCGGCGCCAGGAGAATTCCAGGCCGATGGTGAACAGCAGCAGCGCCACGCCCAGTTCCGCGATCGTGGCCACCGCCTTGTGATTGGGCATCAAGTCGAGCGCATTGGGACCGAGCAACGTGCCGGCCAGCAGGTAGCCGAGTATCGCGCTCTGCTTCAACCGCTCGCACAGCGCGCCCAGTAGCAACGCCGCCAGCAGCAGGATCAGAACGTCCAGAAGCGCCGTCCACAGGTCCACATGAAGCTCCGCCTACGCCCCGTCCCGCTGGCAACGCATACCGGATCGCCCCAAGTGCTACCGTCAAATGTGAGGTATGGCAATAGCGTCCGGCGGCGACCGCGGGTGAAGTCGGGGATATCGACCGCGCGACTGCGGGTGTTCGTACTTGGCGTACTTGTCGAGGTTCTCCCAGCAGGGCCATTACCAGAAGTATACGTACAGCGCGAGGGTGACGGCCGTTACCGCCAGCCCAAGCCATTTGGCCGATCGACTTGGCGTCAAGTCAATGCCGCTCGTTGTCTCGAACGTGACCGGAACGGGCAACGGCTTGAGGAGCGTGATCGCCCCCATCACGGCCAGCAACACGGCAAAGGTGATCGCCATGTGGTTGAGGAACGCGATCTCCGGCCGGAGCCAGAGCAGCAGCCCATAGACGGGGACGCCAAGAATCATGGCGACCATCGCCGCCGCCGCCGGCGCCCGGCGGAAGATCAATCCGAACAAGAACACCGTGACGATCCCGGGCGAGATGAATCCCCAGATCTTCTGAATGTACTCGAATACGCCCTCGAACCGGCCCGGCATGGGGGCGACCAGGCAGCCGACGATCACCAGTACAGCGGTCGCGATCCGCCCGACCTTGAGTAGCCGGTGGGCGCTGGCCCGCGGGTTCACGTGCCGTTTGTAAAGATCCATGGTGAAGATGGTCGAGGCCGAGTTGAGCATTGAGTCCAGGCTGCTCATTACGGCCCCGAACAGTGCGGCGAAGAGAATCCCGCGCAAGCCCGCCGGCAGGATGTTCTTGATCAGCATGGGATAGGCCTGATCGCCGTCCGTGATCTCGTCGCCAAACAGTTGGAGGGCCATGATGCCGGGAAAGACGATGATGAACGGGATCAGCAGCTTGATGAAGGCGGCGAGCACAATGCCCTTCTGTCCTTGTGCCAGGTTCTTGGCGCCCAGCGTCCGCTGAGTGATGAACTGGTTGAAGCCCCAGTAGAAGAAGTTCGGGATCCAGATGCCCAGCAGCAGGGCTGTCCACGGAATGTCCGGATGGTCGGCGGGGAGCCCCACGTGCAGCTTGTGCGCGTTCTGCGCCATGAACTCGCCGAGGCCTCCCACCCGCGAGAGACCGATGATCGTGACGGTCGCACCGCCCAGCAGTAGCGCTCCACCCTGCAACAGGTCGGACCAGACCACGGCTTTGAGGCCGCCGTAGATCGTGTACGCCCCGGCCATGATACCGATCAGCCAGATGCCCGCCTGTAGATTGAAGCCGAAGATCGCTTGCAGCCCGATCGCGCCGGAGTAGAGCACCGCGGCGATGGCCACGCCGACGTATGCCACCAGCATGTAGATCGCCATCAGGGCGCGCGGGCCTGCGCCGTAGCGGTGTTCGAGGAACTCCGGCATCGTGTAAATCCCGACGCGCAGAAAGAGCGGCAGCAGGAACAGCGCTACTACCACGAGGGTGATCGCGGCAATCCATTCATAGCTGGCGATCGCCAGTCCGGCCTGACCGAATCCGGCCCCGGCCATGCCCACGAAGTGCTCGGTGGAGATGTTGGAGGCGATCAGGGAGAACCCGATCAACCACCAACTCAAGCCGCGTCCGGCCAGGAAATAGTCCTCGGAGTTCTCCTCCTTCCGCGAAGCGTACAGCGAAACGCCAATCACGACGGCGATGAACGCGACGAACGCCACTCCGTCAAGCAGGGTCAGTTCCAAGTGAGGACCTCCACCTCCACGTGAAGATAAACGACGCGACGCTCCAATACCAGGCGTGCGACCTCGAGGGCCGACTGTTCGACGCGTTTGAGATCAGGAAGTAACCGGCGGAGTTTTCAGCAATAGACGGGCTTCAAATGCGTTTCTCTAGGCAGACGGGAGGGATGCTTGAGGAGGTGACGTGATGAACGCACGGCACAGCGGTCTAGGCTGAAGCCCGCGGCTCTTCGCGGAAGGTAGTGTTAGCCCGCGCGGGCTGAAGCCCGGGGGTCTGGTGTTGATGGTGCGGGGGCAAAGCCCTTGTGAATCGGGCGCCGGGACGTATGCTGGGGTGTGGATTCAGGCTCTGAGCCCAGGAAGCGCGGGACCGCACCATGAACGCCAGCAAACCGAAGCGTATTCTGATCGGCAAAGTCGGCCTCGACGGCCACGACCGGGGGGCCAAGTTTATCGTCCGCGCCTTACGCAACGCGGGTTATGAGGTGATCTACACTGGTATCCGCAGGACGCCCGAGCAGATCGTGCGTACCGCCGTCGACGAGGACGTTGACGCCATCGGCTTGAGCCTTTTGAGCGGAGCACACAACGAGCTCTTCGCCCGCGTCGCGGAGCTGCTCAAAGAGGAAAACGCCGCAACGATCGTCCTTTTCGCCGGCGGGATCATCCCCGAGCAAGACATCCCCCATCTCAAGTCCCTGGGTTTCCGCCGCGTGTTCACTCCCGGGACCCCCTTGTCGGAGATATTGTCCGCCCTGGCAGCCGAGCTGGGCGGCCGACCCGCAACCGGCGGCGGAGCGAATAGTTAACCGACATGGACACGCTGCTTGACAAGATTCGGCAAGGCGATCGGCGCTCGCTGGCCCGGGCCATGTCGCTGGTTGATGAAGGCGGGCGCGCGGCCCGAGCGCTCAAGGATCGCCTGCGAACGCTGACCGGGCGGGTCCCGTGGTGGGGCTTCACCGGACCGCCCGGCGTCGGCAAATCGACCTTGCTCGACGCCCTGCTGAGCACGCTGCGCCGCCGCGGAGGCCGGATCGGCGTCGTCGCGGTCGATCCCACCTCGCCCACGTCGGACGGAGCCCTGCTCGGCGATCGCGTGCGGATGATGCGTCACGCCGTCGATCGTGAGGTCTTCATTCGCTCGCTGGCGACGCATCATTACGAAGGCGGCCTGTCGGATGCGACGCTGCACTGCGCCCGATTGCTGGAGTGGGCCGGTTACGAGCGCGTGCTCATCGAAACCGTCGGCGTAGGGCAGAATGAGACCGACATCGCCTCGGTCGCCGACATCTGCGTGCTCCTGCTAGGCCCCGGCTACGGCGACGACATTCAATTGATCAAGGCGGGGCTGCTGGAAATCGCCGACGTTGTGGTTGTGAACAAGTGTGACCTGCCCGAGGCGAATCGGTTGCTGAAGGAAGTCCGCGAGGAACTTAGCGCAGGCGGCCGGGAAAGCGTTCGCAATTCGGCGGACGAGAAACCCGGGAACTCAGCATCCCCCGCCGGCGTCGAGATCGTGGGACTCGAAGCCAAGTCCGGCCGGGGTGTGGAGCAACTGCTCGAAAAGCTGCTCGCGCTGGACGCTGCCGCCCGCGGTGCGGAGCAGCGAGAAAGCCACCGGCGGCGGCAACTGCTGGGCGAGATCGAGCGGAGTGCTTTACTGGTCTGTGCGCAGGCCTTGGAACGTCAGTTGACCTCGCCCGTCGCGGCCGAACTGGTCGCCCAACTCGAACGAGGCGAACGCTCTATGGACGAAGTAGTTAATACACTGCTGACGCCGGTCACTAATGAAACCACCCGCGAAACATACTAAGTGTGCCACTGCTCTTGAGCAGTGCCTAAGCGATCGCTGCTCAGAGAAGACACTGCTCAAGAGCAGTGGCACACCAAACCTTCAATTGAGAATTGACGGTACACTAGTACTCTGTCACGCATCGCTTGATG